>CAMWNY010000289.1 GCA_947175775.1 uncultured Lachnospiraceae bacterium
ACACCTGGCGTCGGAATTTGTATTACAAATTGAATTGAAAGGGTTGTAGGGCGGAACCCTGCGAACTTGTATGCTCGTGTAAGGAAAACTGTAGGAAATGTCGATTTTTGATGAATTAAACGAAAAAGGAGGCTGATTATGTTTGACATGTTTGCAAAGATTATGGGCGTGTTCCTGTCCATATTCAAGATACCGTTCATAGTCGTGTTCGGGTTTATCGGCTATTATTTTGCTGCCGTGCTGTTCTGGTACGTGGTACGCTGGTTAAAAGGAGACCGCGTTAAGCGCGGCAGCGTAAGGAGGATAAAGCCGCGTTCTTTGTTCCTGCGTCTCTTTTGGGATGCGCCGCGCCGCTACGTTGATGACATCTACAAGAGGGAGCCGGACTTTTTCCGTCCGCAGGGGCTGATTATTTTTACCGGAAGGCAGGGGAACGGCAAGACCTCCGCGGTGATGCAGTATGCAATTGAGCTTCTTGATACATACCCAAAGGCAAAGTGCCTGAGTAATACGAAATTCGCGTACCAGGATGAAAAGCTTGTGCACTGGAAGCAGCTTGTGAATTATAAGAACGGGCATAAAGGTATTGTCGTCATTATGGATGAGCTTCAGAACTGGTTCAGTTCCAACCAAAGCCGGAACTTTCCCCCGGAAATGCTCGGGGTCATTACGCAGATGAGGAAAAACCGCCGTGTTATTTTAGGCACCGCGCAGAACTTTTATTTACTGGCGAAGCCGATCCGTTCCCAGTGCGCGGAAATAAGGCAGTGCATGACGCTTGCGGGAGTCCTTACCATTGTCGTGAGGAGGGAGCCGGTAATTGATAATGACGGTGATGTTAAGGAACTGAAATACCGCGGCATGTACTGCTTTGTGCATTCTGACCGGCTGCGTGATTCCTATGATACATGGAGTGTTGTGGACTCGCTGTCGCAGTCAGGCTTTCAGGAGAATAATCCCATTTCGGAAGACCGGACGGTTAAAATAAACATTCAGAATCCAAAAAGGTAGAAAGAAGCCCCCGCTCCGGAAAGCATGTCCGCGCCGCCCCGCGGCGCGGACATGCTCGGAGCGGGGGCTTTTTTCCGGCTCCACAGCCTGTAATACGTGGTCTCAAAATCCAATGTAATACAGGCAAAAAATGAGGGCAAAAGCCCATAAATACTGAATATTAGTTTAGACTAACTTGTTTGGGGAAAACGCAATTTCCCCAAACAAGTATTATGTAAACTATTTGTATTACAACTGAAAAATAGAGATTGATGAGGTAATTAATAGTGATGATTGATAAGCATAACAATACGGATAATTTATTGTTTAAAGAAATGGATCCGCAAAGTATGGAAGAATGGTTTTCTTTTACAAAAACTTCATTTCTGCATAATGTAGATACATTTTATTACAGCGTAAAATTTAAAAACGACTTTCGTGCAAGGACAAAAGACGAGAATGTCCTCCGGCTCCGCAGATACTTTGATGTAAAGTACCGCTACATATTTGACAGTGATGATCCGGAGACAGGTGATTTTTATCTGAAAGACATTGATAAACGTCTTGTATTAAGACCTGTTACGTTTTCGCGTTTTTATAATATTTGTATTTCGTACCCTGAGTATTTCGATATTTTTATAGCGCCTTCCGTTCCAAAAGCCGGAGACGGCGGCGAGTCCGTGACGGCGGAATGCATCGTACAGCTGCGCAGTTACATGCTGTGGCAGTACGGAGTACGCGACAGTTTTGAAAATTCATACAGATATGTGCAGAGCTTTGCAAAATTTTTCGGTCTTGAGATTTCAGAAGTCAAGGAAAACAGAATTGATTACTGCTGGCATACGAATTTTTTGAACAATCCCGAAAAGTTCTTTGCACCGGAAAGCTTTTATAAAATGCGCGTTGACCGTTTCAAGAATGCTACGTACGTAACAAACAAAGTTGGATCTGAAGATTATGAGATAGATTATGTTGCACTCGGAAAGCGTTCTGATAAGGTGTTTATTAGGATCTATTTAAAGACGCGCGAAGTCATAGAGCAGAATTACAAACCGTGGTTTTTTCAAATATGGGAAATGAACGGATTAATAAACAAATATGATAAATATGTATATGAAAAATGTTATGAAAAGAAAAACTGGTTTTACCGCTTTTATGCAAGGCTTGAATTCTACAAAGAATATGGAACAAATCCAGAAATGGTTGTAAAGGTCAGTCGGATTTTGGACGGTACGGATCGGATTAATGAGGATGATTTGATAAAACTTGCGGATAAACTAACGCCGAAAATTAATTTGATTGTAAATGTGGAGTATCAAACAATGCGCAGGCACAGCAAAAGCTATGAGCTTATTCCGTTCAAGGATTATTCTCAGTTTGGCGAATGCGCGCGTGTCTATCAGTATTTTGATAATCGTAAGATTATTATTGATTATCTTACAAATAATGTATTCCGGATGGTGGAAAAGACCGGGGACGAAAAGAAGTCACGCCGCCCGTTATGCGGATTTTGGGAAGCATTATGCAGGACACGCTGCATCGACATGCGGATGACTCCGGAGCAGGCGCGTCTTGTCCGGAACTATAACAGGAAACTGAATATTGACGCTATGAAAAAACGTGTATTTTGTTCGGCGATTACGCTTGGCATTTATTTAAGGGGACTGAATGAAGACAGTCCTATTCAAGACGCCTATGAAGCACTTTTGAAAATGAATGATAATGATATTTATAATGCGATGCTTTATAAGTCAAAGAAGTTGCGGCAGTTTAATCCGGAGGAGCTTTCCGGAGTGTATGAGGGCGGAGATCTGCACCGCTTCCGTCTGCTGGATGAGGATACAGGAGAAATATATAATTATGAAAGCGTGAAAAACTTTAGGAAGGGAGCGTTTGAAAATGACGATTAAAGATACATATGACATATTCATGCGGAATAAATCGGTCTATTGCTCTCCTGAAACGCTGCGTTCTTATGAAGGTCATTTGAAAGTTTTCTTTGATTATCTGCAAACTGTAGGCGGCAGGGATATTGAACAGCTTTCATTTGATGATTTTAAGGATACTGCGCTGTTTGGTGATTTTATCATTTACCTGCGCAAAAAGAATATAAGAAACGTCACAATTCGAAGTTACTGCCGTATTGCGAAGGCATATTTAAGATACTGTTATCAGAATGACCTGTGCCCGGATTACCTGAAAGGCGTCCGGATGCCCCCGGATGATTCCGTGCCGAAGGTTGTCCTGTATTCTGATGAAGTAAAAAAGATTGACGCCTGTTTTGATATGCTGACTGAAAAAGGGCGGCGTAATTACTGTATTTTTCACTTAATGCTTGACTGCGGTCTGCGCTCGCAGGAAATCCGGCATTTACGTTATACTGATATTGATCAAGAACGAAACATCATACATATACTGGAAAGCAAGGGATGCAAAAGCAGGATTGCACTAATCCCTGATTTTCTGATAAATGAAATTATCAACTACGTTTTGTGTCGCGCCCGTTCCTCTGACATGCTTTTTCTGTCCCTGCGTTCCAATGAACCTTTAACGGCGAATGCAGTCAAGCATCTTTTCTCAAAACTAAAAAAGGAATCCGGAATAGAAAGACTGCACGCGCATCTCCTCCGGCACACATTTGCGACAAGCTACCTCATCGGCGGCGGCAACTTGGAATTTTTACGCGTTTTCATGGGACACAGCGACTACAATGTAACAAAGATTTACAGCCAGCTTGCGGCGGAAAGTAAAATGCTTGGAGTTGACGTGTACCATTTGGATCCAATATTTTTTACAAAAGGCTATTAACTAAATCCTAATTTTAGGCATCCTGATTTTTTGTTAGAGTGTCTGAAAACGTATTTTGTAATACAAATCATAAACTGCAGCGTGCGCATCAGCGTTATGCTGCGGCAGATTTGTATTACAAATCAGGATGAAAAAGAGGATTATGGTCAGGATAAACATAGGTAAGATACCGGCAGAGAATAACCTGGAAATAAAGGCAATGTATGGTTACGACAGCTACAAAGAACTGCTGGAGGACAAATTAATTGTCGGAATTGAAGCAGATTATGCAAAAATAAAAACACCATCCCCAAAGCCGTAGCTTCAAAAATAGTGCTTTTCATGCACCGCCAGGGGCTCGAACCCTGGACACCCTGATTAAGAGTCAGGTGC
>CAMWNY010000290.1 GCA_947175775.1 uncultured Lachnospiraceae bacterium
ATCAAAAGAACCGCCATTCACTGCGCCCGCACCGACAATATTATGAATCTCGTCAATGTAGACAATCGGATTCTCCTCCTCCAAAATGCTGTCCATTACATGTTTAAACCGCTTTTCAAAGTCACCGCGGTATTGTGTTCCGGCAAGAAGGCTCCCCAAATCCAGTGCAAAAATCCGTGCATTGCGCAAAGGCTGCGGCACGTTGTCCTCATTAATCAGCTTTGCAAGCCCATATGTAATCGCCGTCTTTCCAACCCCCGGCTCTCCGATGTGCATCGGATTGTTTTTATCCTTGCGGCATAAAATCTGCATGGTACGCTCCAGCTCGTCTTCTCTGCCAATCAAGGGATTTACGCCGTCAAGCGCGTCATTAATGCAAACGGCGAACTGCTGCCAAAGCGCTCCGCCGTCCGTTTCCCCCTCATATACATCATCATTTTTCTGTGCGTCCGTCCTGACATAACCGCCGCTTTTTTCACCGTTAATAATCGCCATTTCCTGTAAAAGCTGAGCATGCTCCACATTCTGTACGGTCATGTAATAAACGGCATAGCTGTCCTCAAGCTGATAAATCGCATGCACAATATGTGACAGCTCCGCTACCGCCTTACCGCTGTTTTGCGCAGATTCCCAGGCACGCACAAGCACCTCGCCCATTGCCTCGGAAAGTTCCGGCGTATGCTCTGCGTCGTTTACTTCTTCCATATATCTGTCAAGGTATCCCCTCAAATCATCCTCCAGCCGTTTGATGTCACCGCCGCAGCGCGCAAACGCATTGGAAAATACACTGTTTGCGCAAATCATATACAGCATCAGCTCTGGTGTCGCATACTCATAGTGCGCGTCTTTTGCATACGAAAATATCATATTAAGAATAGATGCCACTTCGTTTGACACGTGCATGTTTATTTTTCCTCCTCAAGTGTCATACGAAACGGAAAGCCCTCTTCTTTGGCACGCATCAGGGCGCTGTTGACCTTAGTCGCCGCAATATCGTACGGATAAATGCCAACCGCAGCCCTTCCGCTCTCATGTAACATAAGCATCAGACGCTCCGCCTCAAACGTATCCTTTTTAAAAATATCTATCAAAATTTCAACCACAAACTCCATTGATGTAAAATCATCATTGTGCATAATCACTTTGTAATGCTTTGGTTCGCGTATATTGATTCTTGTCTTTTCCTTTGCCTGTCCCTGTACTGCCATATTCTGCCTCCGCCTTTTCGATTAAAAACCGCTGCCCTCTAATACCTTGTCATGATATAACTGCCGCTATCTGTCAAACCTGCTTTTGGCAGTTCTCTTCCCCAATGGATGGAACTGTTGTAATTTCCCTCGGCTACGATTACGGAGTCCTGCTTTACCTCAAGCACAATCACGGAATGCGTATCATTCTTCACTCTTAAAATATCACCGACTCTGATATTATTATAATCATGATGAATTGTGGCACGCGCATCACCGAACGCTGCGTCGCTCACCGCAAAGGCAAATGCCGCACAGCCATAGCCACCCGAATAAATGCCGCCTTTCCAACCGTAATAATTATCATTTGTCCATTTCAACCCTTCCGGAAAATTTGCTTTCTGCGCGATCATTTTGTCATAAATGTCATCTGCAGCACCTGTGTCAACAGACGCTTCTCCTGCTGTCAGACCAATTCCATGCACATAAAGTGTCTGTCCGTCCAAAAGAATTTGGAAATATCCGTTACTCGTAATACCTGTCACCTGTATCGGAAGTCCTGCTTCCACCCCTGACGCAATCACGGCGCTGTTCTCGTCCGCGTCGGCACGGATTACCGTATTTTCATTCGTAAAAAGCACTGCCTGCGCCTGTGTCACGCTGTATTCCGCCGCGTTTACCATTAATGCATCTGCGTTTACACAAAGAATACAGATTGCTGCCGCCATAAACAGTATGTTTCTTAATAAATTTCTAAATTGTCTCATCGTCTGTTCCTCTCTTCCTTTATATTTAGTTTCAACTTAACAGTTCAGCCTTCGGCTTCCTGTTACGGGCATCAAGCCATGCAAAACCACTTCGTGGTGGCTTGATGCATCTCTGCCACTACGCTATTTCACGAACTTTGCAGCCAGTGCAAAGTCCTAGGCTGAACTGTTACGTTTCAACTACAGGTTAAATCCTGTTTTATTGACTATTTGGGCTTTATTGGATATAATACTTATTACTACAAATTTAAACTCCTAATCAGATTGATACATTTTATCCGCGTATCTTTAAACGGCGTGGTTATTGTGAAACAGAAATGGGGGACTCCTATGTTTTCAAGATTCTATCATGTTATCCTTAAAAACCTTCATCATATATATATGATCCCACAAATGGAATACGTTTCACGTCATCCTGAAAAATATTCTGAAGAACAAATGTACGCACTTGATCGACTTGCCATCAGACGAATGGTGAAATCAGGACACATCACCACCGAAGGGTTCGGAATGCAGAACCTGCCGCAAGACGGCGGATATATCATGTGTCCAAATCACCAGGGAAAGTATGACACGCTTGGCATCATGCTCACACACGAGAAGCCCTGTTCCGTTGTCATGGACATTGATAAATCATTTACCCCGCTCGTAAAACAGTTTATTAACCTGGTCCGCGGGAAACGCATGGACAGGGAAGACGCAAAGCAGTCCATTAAAATTATTCGCGAAATGGCAAATGAAGCAAAACAGGGACGCAAGTTTATCATTTTCCCCGAAGGCGGTTATCACCGCAACGGAAACTCCACCACAGAATTTAAACCTGGCGCATTTAAAAGCGCGGTGTGGTCTAAGGTTCCCATTGTGCCTGTTGTGCTGATTGATTCTTACCGTGTCTTTGAGGAGCGCAATTTAAAGCCTATTAAAACCTTCGTGTATTACTTAAAGCCGCTCTACTACGCAGATTACAAGGATATGACCACCATCGAGATTGCACAAACCGTGCAAAAACAGATACAGGAAATCCTAAATCTGTATAAACAGGGAAAATCGCCCTGTTCCATTGCCGAACATTGTAGATAAATTGCTTATTCATACGGTCTTTGATAAAACCGCCCCGAAACCTGCTGTGTATTTATCACATTGACAAACGCTTTTGGGTCAACCGCTCTGATTCCATCGATAATATCCTTGCACTCCGCCCGCGATACGACTGAATAGACAATCTTGCGCTCCTGATGCTCATAGGAGCCTTCTGCTTCGATAATCGTCGCACCGTGATTACTGTTCTTTGCAATGACTTCATAAATACGCCGCGCATGATTGGTCACAACAAACAGCGTATGCTGGCGGTACTGCTTGAACAGCATATGAAGCACCTGCGTAGATGTGTACTGGAAAATAATCGAATACAACGCCTTTTCCCATCCGAACAAAAAGCCTGCAATCACCAAAAGCACCGCGTTAAATCCAAGAACGACATTAAACGAATCCACGCCCTTTCTCTCCGACAAAAAAATCCCGATAAAATCCGTTCCGCCCGTCGTCGCATTCATCATCAGGCACATACTGATTGCAAGTCCGTTGAAAATGCCGCCAAATACACTGATTAACAGCGTGTCATACGTAATCGCAAGCGACGGCAGCACGTCCGTGAGAACATTGGTCAGCATAATGGACAAACAGGAGTAAAGCGTAAACTTTTTACCGATAAACCGGAAACCGATATAAATCGGTCCCAAATTCAAAAGCACGTTAATTAACGTGTATGGAAGCTCGAATCCCAAAAACAGTTCACCCACGCGCTGGATTAACAGCGTAAGCCCCGTCGCGCCGCCCGGATACAGACCGCCTGTCCGCACAAAGGTCTTGATATTGAGCGCCATAATAACGGACGCTGCGCAGATTACGACAATACGTTTCGCATCTTCCTTAAAACTGAATTTCATTCCGAATTTTTCCATAACACACCTTTACTTTGCGGTATCAAATACCTGTTTGATGCTGTCATAGTGCAGGAATATTCCCTGTGCCGCAAACGTCTCGATTTCCTCAACCGTGGCAAGCATATAGCCGTCAGTTTCTTCTGTCTGTATATGAATGTCGGACACGTCAAAATCCGCCGTAAAGCGGTAAATATCCACAAAGTAGTTATCGCCCTCGCCGGGATTTTCGCGCTTGTAGCTAAACAGATAACCGCCCTCCCAGTCACTC
>CAMWNY010000291.1 GCA_947175775.1 uncultured Lachnospiraceae bacterium
CATCTGCATAGCACTGTGAACACATACCCTCGATAACGGCACCGTTGTTAATCTGTACGGACTTCGACTTAATGTTGCCCATTACAATCGCTGATGTATCTAAAATAACCGGACCATGTACGTCAATATCACCCTTTACGGCACCTGCAATCACTGCGCTCGTCGCAAAAATGTTGCCGATTACCACAGAGCTTTGTCCAATCTTTACGCTTCCCTTACTCTTAATCTCGCCGTTAATCTGTGCCGACTCTGCATAGATTTCCGCCGCTGATGAATTACCGGTAATACCTCCCGTCACATTGAGCTTTCCGAGAATATCAATATTGCCCGTAATATTTCCGATTAAGTTCATATTGCCGCTGCTTGTCACATCACCGGTAATATTCATTCCCGAAGTGATAACAGCTGTATCCGTCGATGCTTCCGCACTCATTTCCATGTCATTTGTCTGTGCCTCCTGCGGCGCAGCCTCCATAAATGACGACTCCTCTATGTTCTGCTCTACTTCATTTAACAATTCTTCCATATCCACATCTGCCTCACTTATCTCACTATTGTTATTATCTTCCTCTGCCACAGGTATATCTGCACCCAAAATATCAAGATCCGCATTAAAATCAGATTCCAAAATCTCTGACGGCATTTCTTCCACAGCCGGTTCAACCGGTTCTGCGGCGGCTTGCGTTTCTTCCGCCGTCAAATCCATATCTACATTTTCCATGCTATCAAAACCACCAATCAATTCTTCCTGTGTACTTTCTTCTAATGAAGCCATAGACTCATCATTCAACTCCGGAATCTCCTGTTCAAGTCTGGCTTCAACCTCAGCAAAATCCTCCCCTGCCATACTGTCAAACGAATCTTCTGATAATGTTGGAATATCTGCATCAAGCTCTATATCTTCTAACACCTCATCTGCATTAATGTCTGCCACCGTCTGTGATAAATCCTGTTTTAAATCTTGAAAAAATCCCATTGTATAATCTCCTTCATTTTTATTTTTTAGCACCAAAGTGCCTTCTGAGCATACCAATCGTCACTGTATATGCTGTATTTTCACTGTTTCCTGCGAAATCGGCAAAAGAACTGTATCCTCCGATTCCAGTAACTTCTCTATAATAATCGGCAGTGCATCAACTGTGGAACTCTTTCCTGCCGCATCATGCATCAGGACTACCGCATTATTATACTTATCAATGTTGTCTAAAACGTTTGCCGCAATTTGATTTGCGCTTTTGTGTGCCCTAGACGCATCTCCGCTTGACACATTCCAATCAAAATAAACCATATTTTCGCTATCAAGATACTCTGTCAGCGTATGCATGTCAACCTTACTGATTGTATTACTGCTGCCTCCGGGAAAACGTACAATATTGCATTCCGTACCCGTAATCTCATAAAGAAACGTCTTTAATTTGTTCAAATCCTGCTTATATGCATCCAATGAACTGTATATATCCCGATATACATGACTGTAAGAATGCATTGCTAATGTATGGCCATCCTCGACAATGCGTTTATACTGTTCTTCATAGTTTTCTTTGCCTACCACAAAAAAAGTTGCTTTCACGCCATACATTTCTAAAACATCGAGAATTCTGTCTGTATTTGAACTGGGACCGTCGTCAAAAGTCAGGTAAACCCTTTTAATTCCGGAAACCTGATCCCTGTTTTCATCCCATACAACTTTATTTTCAAGCGCTGCCGCTTCCACTATATCTGCTGCTTCCGTAGAATCCACGCTGCTCCCATTTATATCTGAAACGCTTTCAAGCTCCTCGCTCTCCAATTCTGCCTGCTGATTCCTCTCCTGTAATGCCATAAGTTTTGTATTGATGTTTCCCACTTCCTTATTTAAGTTCAACACCAACACCAAAAGAACAGTACAGATACACAGCATCATAAATACCAGTATAAGCAGAAATGCACTCAGCGTGTTTCCTGTATTCTTGCTTTCTGCAGCAAATTTCCGTACCGCCTTCTCTTCAAATTCTATGCTTTCCTGCTCCAGTGACATCTATTATCCTTCCATTTCCCAATCTGTCATCATAAAAATGGACATATTCCACTACATTATAGACATACCAATTATAACATAAAAAGTATCCGTAAGAAAAGATGTTTTTTTAATTTTATACCATTTCTTGTAACAGTTCAGCCTTCGGCTTCCTGTTACAAGCATCAAGCCATGCAAAACCACTTCGTGGTGGCTTGATGCCTCTCTTCCACTACGCTGTTTCACGGACTTTGCAGCAAGTGCAAAGTCCTAGGCTGAACTGTTACCATTTCTTCACAATAGTGCGCACGTTCACCTCCAATATATTTGGGTCTAGTCCTCGCGCACACAATATGTGCACCGCCAATAGACGGATGTGCAATTCTGACAGGAACCGCCACCGCCTTCAAGTGCATTCCTATCAGTGTATCTCCAATATCAATTCCTGCATGTGCCTGTATGCGCTCCACTGCCACAGGCTTTTTCATGTGCTTCCATGCAGCAGTCGCAAAAGAACCTCCCGCTTTTGGCATCGGTACAACGTTTACAATTTCATACCCATACTGTCTGGCTGCCTCTTCCTCCATAATAAGCGCTCTGTTTAAATGTTCACAGCACTGTGCTGCCACATAAATCCCATGCGCACAAAGCGCTTCATACATTGCAGTAAAAACCGCATCCCCAAGTTCCGCACTCGAATAAGAGCCAATGCTCTTAGATGCAATCTCACTTGTGGAACATCCGATTGCAACAAGGTCTCCTGTTCTCAAAGGCGCCTGCTCCAAAAATTCATCTATTACCCTTTTTGCATCCAAAACTTCATCCTCAAACATCTTAATCCTCCTTATCTGTCAAAGATAGTATACCCATAAAGTATCTCTCATTACTCCCCCGATTAAACTTATCACACTCCAAGGCAGAATGCAAGTTCGATTTAATATTTTATTTCCAAGTAAGCGCCGGTTCAATCCGTGCTTCCTTTATATTCATCATTGACAAATCCCCAAATTGTGTTTATTCTTATTTTAGTGTTTCTAATAAGAACAACTATTTGATAAATTGAAAGGGAGGAGCAGCATTATGCCAAAACTAAACGAAAACTATCTAAACCTAAAAGAAAGTTATCTTTTCTCAGAAATCGCACACCGCGTAAATTCTTACACAAAATCAAATCCTGACAAAAAAGTAATACGTCTTGGAATTGGAGACGTCACGCTCGCGCTTGGTCCTAAAATCATTTCACAGCTTCACGAAGGCGTGGATGCCCTTGCAGGCGCCGAATCCTTCAAAGGCTATGGACCGGAACAGGGATATGAATTTTTACGGGAAGCAATCGTGGATTATTATTGTCAAAATGGTGTTACGATAGCCGCTGATGAAGTTTTTGTTTCAGACGGTGCAAAAAGCGACACCGGAAACATTACCGACCTGTTCGCCCAAGACAACATAATCCTGATTCCTGATCCGGTATATCCTGTATACGTTGATACAAACATTATGAACGGCAGAAACATCATATACATAGACGCAACCGCAGAAAATAATTTCCTCCCAATGCCCGACCATAGTGTACATGCAGATATTATCTATATCTGCTCACCGAATAACCCTACCGGCGCCGCATATAATAAAGACCAGCTGGAAGAATGGGTTAAGTATGCCCTCGAGAATGATGCGATAATTCTCTACGATTCGGCATATGAGTGTTTTATTACGGACGAAACGCTTCCAAGAAGCATTTTTGCAATTGAGGGCGCCCAAAATTGCGCCATTGAATTCTGCTCTCTCTCAAAAACAGCAGGATTCACCGGCACACGCTGCGGATACACCATTGTTCCAAAAGCATTAAATTTCACAGCGTCCAACGGTGCAAAAATGTCGTTAAATGCGATGTGGAACCGCCGCCAAACCACAAAATTTAACGGTGTATCCTATATCGTTCAAAAAGGCGCTGCTGCCGTCTTTTCTGCCGAAGGAATGGCACAGTGCAAGGCAAACATTAAATATTATCAGGAAAATGCACGAATTATCGCAAAGGGGCTTGCCCAAAAAAACATCCAATACTTTGGAGGAATCAATTCTCCTTATATTTGGTTTGAATGCCCGAACAATATGGATTCATGGGATTTTTTTGACTATCTCCTAAACAATGCACAGG
>CAMWNY010000292.1 GCA_947175775.1 uncultured Lachnospiraceae bacterium
GCTAAAGCAACCGCGCTCCGGCGCGAGAGTCCGGCGAGCCGGACTCTTTTTATTTCATACTTTGGGCGTCAGGAAAAAAATAAAAGTGTTTTAATTGTATTTATTTAAGTACAATATGCTGCGAAATGTCAAAAATCGTACTTGTTTTGGCAAAAAGATTATGATAATTTAGTTATTGTCAGTTGTCATATGCGCAAATATTTTTTGTTGTTTATTTCATAAAAAGCTGTTGACAAATACGAACGAGTGTTTTATAGTGTATATAGATAAAACATTTGTTCCGAACAAATGGTGATATTAAAAGAAAAAAGGAGTAAAATTATAATGGAAAGAGAAGAAAAATTAAAGGCATTGGATGCCGCACTTTCACAGATAGAGAGACAGTATGGAAAAGGTGCAGTGATGAAGCTTGGTGATCCCAGTGTTCAGATGAATGTAGAGACAATTCCAACAGGTTCATTAAGTCTTGACATTGCGCTTGGACTTGGAGGAATCCCCAAGGGTAGGATTGTTGAAATCTATGGACCGGAGTCATCAGGTAAAACAACGGTTACGCTGCATATGATTGCAGAAGTGCAAAAAAGAGGCGGAATAGCAGGATTTATCGATGCAGAACATGCACTTGATCCGGTTTATGCGAAAAATATCGGCGTTGATATAGATAATTTATACATATCCCAGCCTGATAATGGAGAGCAGGCGCTTGAGATTACAGAGACAATGGTGCGTTCCGGAGCAGTTGATATTGTTGTAGTGGATTCCGTAGCGGCACTTGTACCCAAGGCGGAGATTGATGGGGATATGGGAGATTCGCATGTGGGACTTCAGGCAAGACTGATGTCGCAGGCATTGCCAAAGCTGACGGCAGTTATCAGCAAATCAAATTGTACGGTTATTTTTATTAATCAGTTACGTGAAAAAGTAGGCGTCATGTTTGGCAATCCTGAAACAACGACAGGCGGACGTGCTCTCAAGTTTTATTCATCAGTACGGTTGGATGTAAGAAGGATTGAGTCGCTAAAGCAGAGCGGTGAAGTTATGGGAAACCGGACAAGGGTGAAGGTTGTGAAAAATAAAATAGCGCCGCCTTTTAAGGAAGCGGAATTTGATATTATGTTTGGGGAAGGAATATCTGCTGTAGGCGACATTCTTGATTTGGCAGCAAATGAGGGCATTGTAAGCAAGAGTGGTGCATGGTATGCATATGATGGAAATAAAATCGGGCAAGGCAGAGAAAATGCAAAACAGTATTTAAAAGATAATCCGGAAATCTGCAGTGAAATAGAAACAAAGGTACGCGCGCATTTTGGATTGCAGAGTGTTCCCGATAATGCGCAGCAGACAGAATCCTCTGATGCAAAACCGAAGTCAAAGAGCACAAAAGCAGCAGAAAAGACTGCGGAAAAAACAGAATAAAATTTGAGAAACGGCGCAGGTGGGAAAATAATGGTGGTTACGGATATTGTAGAGTTGTCAAAGACGAGATCAAGGGTGATTTTGGATAATGAGGAAGCATTTGTGCTTTATAAGGGTGAAATCAGAAGCATGAATGTAAAAAAAGGAGAGGAACTCTCGGATGAAAATATTCGCTACATTATGAGTGAGCTGCTTGTAAAACGGGCAAGACTGCGCTGCCTTAATCTGCTGAAAAGCCGTGACTATACGAGACATCAGCTTATAAGCAAATTAAAACAGGGTTTTTATCCGAAAACTGTAATAGAGAACGCCATAGAGTATACTGCTTCTTACGGTTATATAGATGATGTAAAATATGCGATGGCGTACATTCAATATGCGGGAAGTGCGAAAAGCAGGAAGCAGATTGTGAATGAATTGCAGAAAAAAGGTGTGTCAAAACAGGATATTGAAATTGCATATATGCAAAGTGAAGAAAAAAATATTTGCATCGGGGAAGAGGAAGTAATCCAAAAATTATTAGAAAAAAAACATTACAGAAAAAATGAATCCACATTTGAAGAACGCCGTAAAATTGCAGATTTTTTATATAGAAAAGGATTTTCAACGGACAAGATATGTAAATCAGTCGGTCTTTATGAGTGAACTTGCGCAAATTTCTTTGTATGCGATATTGTCGATAATACTTGACACGGAAACGTGAAAAGAGTAAAATTGAAGTGTTGTAATATCAGCATCTAATTCTTGCGCAGAATGCGCGTTTGAATAATATGCAGTCGGTGCAGCCGGTCAAAGCATCGCCGGATGTGCCGCTTGAGATTGTACAATGAAAATTTAATATGAGTAAGGAGGTGCTCCTGTACATGCTATGGATGATAATAGCATTCGTTCTTATTATTATCTGTGTGGCAGTTTGTCTTATATACTGTTCCAATTATAAGAAGAACATAGAAACGACGATTGGAAACGCAGAAGATAAGGCACGGGAAATTATCGACGAAGCACTGAAAACTGCTGAATCTAAAAAGCGCGAGGGACTTCTTGAAGTAAAAGAAGAATCGATACGTACCAAGAATGAACTCGACAAAGAGATCAAAGAGCGCAGAGCGGAGGCTCAGCGTTATGAAAGAAGAGTGCAGCAGAAGGAAGAAAGCGTTGATAAGAAGGCTGATGCCCTTGAAAAGAAAGAGGCGGGGTTGACTGCGCGTGAAGAAGAACTTGCAAAGCAGAGAGAAGTTGTTGCAAAGCTCAGTGAAGAACGAGTACAGGAACTGGAACGAATTTCAGGTTTAACCTCTGAACAGGCAAAAGAGCATTTATTAAAAATTGTTGAAGACGAAGTAAAACATGAAACAGCAGTGATGATTAAGGAATTGGAGAGCAGAGCAAAAGAAGAAGCTGATAAAAAGGCAAAAGAATATGTTGTCACAGCAATTCAGAAGTGTGCTGCTGACCATGTATCCGAAACTACAATATCAGTAGTACAGCTTCCAAACGATGAGATGAAAGGGCGTATTATTGGTAGAGAGGGAAGAAATATCAGGACTTTGGAAACGCTTACGGGTGTGGAGCTTATTATTGATGATACTCCTGAAGCGGTTATTCTTTCCGGCTTTGATCCAATCAGGCGAGAGATAGCAAGAATAGCGCTTGAAAAACTGATTGTAGATGGACGAATACATCCTGCGAGAATTGAGGAAATGGTCGAAAAGGCCCAAAAAGAAGTTGAGGTTAGGATTAAGGAAGAAGGCGAAACAGCTCCGCTTGAGTTAGGGGTACATGGCATTCATCCAGAATTAATAAAACTTCTTGGTAAGATGCGATTCAGAACAAGCTATGGTCAGAATGCATTAAAGCATTCTATTGAAGTTGCACATCTTACAGGTCTTCTTGCATCAGAATTGGGTCTTGATGTAAGGATGGCTAAGAGAGCGGGATTGCTTCATGATATAGGTAAGGCAGTAGATCATGAGATGGAAGGATCGCATATACAGCTTGGTGCAGAGCTTTGCAGAAAATATAAAGAGTCGGCTACTGTTATCAATGCTGTCGAGTCACATCATGGAGATGTGGAGGCTCAGTCATTGATTGCCTGCCTGGTTCAGGCAGCTGATACAATATCTGCGGCAAGACCTGGGGCGAGACGTGAAACGCTCGAAACATATACAACTAGATTAAAACAATTAGAAGAAATAACCAACAATTTTAAAGGTGTCGATAAATCTTTTGCTATTCAGGCAGGTAGAGAGGTTCGTGTTATGGTAGTTCCTGAGCAGATTAATGATTCAGACATGATACTTTTAGCACGTGATATTTCAAAACAAATTGAAGCAGAATTGGAATATCCGGGACAGATAAAGATTAATGTTATCAGAGAATCTCGTGTCGTTGAGTACGCTAAATAATGAAAATGGACATTGCAAGAACCGTCAAAATTCAATCTGAGTTTTGGCGGTTTTTCGATATATGGAGGGATTAAGAGATGAATGGTGAAGTAAAGCGGTTAAAAAGAGAGCTTCAGTGTGAAGGAGCAATTACAAAATATTATAAAGATACTGTTGAGCTGCCAAATGGAAAAACAGCTGTATGGGATTTTGTGGGACACAATGGTGCAGCAGCAGCGATTGCTGTTTTAGATGATGGAAGGCTGCTTATGGTACGGCAATACCGAAATGCTTTAGACCGGTACACATTGGAAATTCCTGCGGACGGATTAGCCC
>CAMWNY010000293.1 GCA_947175775.1 uncultured Lachnospiraceae bacterium
TGTTTAAGAGACTGATGGAAGGGGCGGCGGCAGCGGTTTATGTCATCAGCCGAATCTCTGGGGAAGGAAAGGATCGCCGCAGGGAAGAAGGCGATTATTATTTAAGCGCAGCGGAGCGGGAGGATCTTCTGTTTTTAAACGGACAACATCTTCCAATCGTACTGATTTTAAATGTCGGCGCGCCGATAGAGCTGACGGGGATTTTGCAGGAGACACAAAATATCAGGGCAATTCTGCATTGTTCCCTGCCCGGTCAGGAGGGCGGTCATGCGGTGGCAGATGTGCTTTTCGCAGATGTAACGCCAAGCGGCAGGCTCACAACGACTTGGGCGAGGCACTATGAGGATTATCCGTCTGCCGAAACGTTTGGCTATCTGAACAAAAATTTGGAATATGACGAATACAGAGAGGGCATTTATGTCGGATACCGCTACTTTGACAGTTTTGATATCCAACCGCTCTTTCCGTTTGGATACGGGCTTTCTTATACGGACTTTTCGATAGCGACGCAAGGGGTTCGCAGGACGGAAACGGGGTTTGAGGTAGAAGTCACGGTACAAAATACAGGAACGATGTATGCCGGCAGAGAGGTTGTGCAGGTTTATGCGGTCCTGCCGCAGGAGGGACTGGCAAAGGAACTGCGCAGGCTTATCGGCTTTGCAAAGACAAAAACACTGCGCCCCGGGGAAACGCAGCAGCTTAGCGTTGTAATTGACCAAAAGCAGCTTGCAGGCTTTTCGGAGCAGCTCCATGCATGGACGATTGAGCAGGGAGTGTACGGTATATGGGTGGGGAGCCATTTGGCGTCCTTGCAGCCCGCAGCTTTGCTTTCGGTTAAGGAGCAGGTTATTTTGGAGGAGACAAGCGCCATTTGCCCGAAAAAGGCAGAATTTGAGGAGCTTTGTGCGCCCGAAAGGCGAAAACGCAAAGCGCAGGAGTATCTTGCGCAGGCAAAGGCACAAGGGGTTTTGCAGCTTGACTTTGTGCCGCAAAAGGAAGTGCAAAAAGAGATTCAGACTCCGATTGCGAAGGGGTATGCTGTTGAGGAGCTGATACCGCTTTTATATGGAAAGCTGTCACAGGAGGGCGGTATGCTTGGCGCGGCAGGGATTTTAGTTCCGGGTTCTGCCGGGGAAACGACGGGGGCGCTTGCGCATTACGGAAAACGTGCTTTGGTGATGGCGGACGGTCCGGCGGGACTGCGTTTACGACAAAACTATGCGGTCGACCGCAAGACGGATACCATATACGGAACGGGAGTTCTTGGCTCGCTCGAAAACGGCTTTTTGGAAGAGGTGGAGGCGCATGAGGATGCGGACTGGTATTATCAGTATTGTACGGCGTTTCCGGTCGGAACGGCATTGGCGCAGACATGGGATACGGCGCTTATGAAACGGTTTGGCAGCGCCATAGCAGTTGAGATGGAGGAGTTTCAGATTGACTTGTGGCTTGCTCCCGGCATGAATATCCATAGAAATCCTTTGTGCGGGAGAAATTTCGAGTATTATTCGGAGGACCCGTTTTTGTCCGGTATGATGGCAGCGGCAGTGACGGCTGGTGTACAAAGCAATAAAAGATGCGGCGTGACAATCAAGCACTTTGCCTGCAACAATCAGGAGGACAACAGAATGGCAGTTGACGCGCGCGTTTCAGAGCGCGCCCTGCGGGAAATTTACTTGCGCGGATTCGAGATTGCGGTGAAGGAAAGCGCGCCGGCAGCAATCATGTCTTCCTATAACTGCGTGAATGGTGTTCATACGGCAAACAGCCGGGACCTCTGTACAACGGTTGCGCGCGGTGAGTGGGGCTTTGAGGGGATAATTATGTCAGACTGGAATACGACGGTTCCAAAGGACGGGAGTGTGCCGTGGCAATGCGTTGCGGCAGGAAATGATATTATTATGCCGGGAAACCGCAAAGATGCGGAAAATATCCGTATGGCGTATGCGCAGGGACTGCTTTCGGAGAACGAAATCCGCTGTTGCGCGGGGCGCATTCTTGCGTTGATTGAGAGACTGGCAGGAGGTTAAGTAATTCCTCCTGCCGTTTGATTTCTGTTTCCGCCTACTCGGTTGTTACATTCCAAGTCGCGCGGGAGTGGAGGTCGCGGTATTTTTTTGGCGTCATGCCGGTAAATTCTTTAAAAAGTTGTATGAAATGACTTTGGGAAGAAAACGACAGGTAATTTGCAATTTCGATTAAACTGTAGTCGCAGTATTTTAATAAGTGCTGCGCTTTTTCTATTTTCTTTTCACGCACGTAATCGCTTACCGACACGCCGGTTTCTTTTTTGAAAAGACGGGAGAGGTAGCTTGCGGAGAGACCGGTATATTCGGCGAGGTCTTCAATTGTAATTCGCTCCGTGATGTGGGCGTAAATGTAATCAATGCAGGTGATAATGGGCTTTGATGCGCCTTGATTTCGGATTAAAAAGCGCATTTTTCCGGTGAAATCAAGAACCATGCGGTCATGGAGCTCTGCGACAGACGCGGTGGTGTTCAGGCTGTCAAGCTTGAGAATGTAAAAATCGCTTAGTCGAAATGCCTGCTCAAGCTCCATGCCTGCCTCGACGCAGAGTCTTGTCACGAACGCTGTCGTGATGACAAAGTGGTATTTGAGGTTGGTCACGTCGTCGCGGGACAAAAGACCGACGCCGTCCGTTTCGATAAATTTCTTTTCCTTGCAGTTTTGCCGCACGAAGTCGATGTCGCCGGAGCTGACTGCGGGGAAAAAGAGCTGCTCGTCGCTGAGCGGGCGATGAAATTTTTCTTCTTCACTGTCTAAGGTTTCCTGGGTGTACCATTCCTGTAATAATCTCATAGGCGTATTCCTCCGGTTTCTTATGGTGAGTAGCTTATTTGCCCACTCGATTGTTAGGGTGATTGTATCATAAATGGGGTGCTTTTGCAATGTATGGTAAGATTGACAAGTGCTGGAGGGAAGGTTTATGATGTGAGAAAACGAATCGCAGCCAAGTAAAAATCCATTTGTGAAGCAAACATTGCATGGATTTTTACCTGTTACTGGAACGGAGTGAACAGTAACGGTTTATAGTTTTACCATGCAAAAGTGGTTGTTGTGTAATACGTTTTTGGGAAAGGGCTTGATAGGATATGGTAAGCTACGCAAAAGTAAGGAGTAACGGGGAATATCATTCCGCGAATATCGCACACGCCGTTATGGGATTTCGGGAGATGGACGCGGAGATTGTGAAATATAAAACGATTGATGAAATTTATGATACGGTGACGGACGAGGACATTGTCTTGGATTATGCAAAGCTGATTTCCGCACGGTGGTCGCAGCTTTTTTGCAGGGAAGATGTGTTTGATTTTCGGATATGATAGGAATGTGGTGGTAGAAAATGCCATAGGCAGAAAGGAAAAATGAGAATGACGAACGAAATATTGAAATCTTTATATGAGAGAAAATCCGTCCGTATATTTACTGAGCAGGAGATAGCAAGCGAGGATAAAAACAGTATTTTGCAGGCGGCGCTGCAGGCGCCATCGGCGGGCTGTCAGTTATTGTATACAATTCTTGATATTGCAGATGAAGAGAAAAAAGAACGACTTGCCGTATTGTGTGACAATCAGCTTTTTATGGCAAAAGCGAAGATGATGCTTGTATTTTGTGCGGACTGCCGCAAATGGCTTTCTTTTTATGAGGAAGCGGGGTTAAAACCGCGTGATCCCGGTGCGGGTGACTTGCTGCTGGCTGTGGAAGACGCGCTGGTTGCGGCGCAGAATGCGGTGACGGCGGCGGAAAGTTTGGGAATCGGTTCTTGCTATATCGGTGATATAATGGAGAATGCGGAAGAAATCAGAATGCTTTTGCAGCTTCCAAAATATGTGTATCCCGCATGTCTGCTTGTTTTCGGGTATCCGACGAAACAACAGAAAGAGCGCAAAAAGCCAGAGCGGTTCAAAATTTCGGACATTGTCTGTGAGAACAGTTATCAGGATAAGAGCACTGAACAAATCAGGGCAATGTTTTCGGGAAGAACCGACGGAAAAAGCTATGAGGAATGGATGGAAGCCTTCTGGAAAAGAAAATATGAGTCGGATTTCTCCAGAGAGATGAACCGTTCGATGGAAATATATCTGCGTGATTTTCTGGACATTGAACAA
>CAMWNY010000294.1 GCA_947175775.1 uncultured Lachnospiraceae bacterium
GTTGTAGAGACAGCAAAACCACAAAATATCAACACAATGTGGCTTGATTTGGAGGACAACGCCGTCAAAGGTCTCGGCAGCCTTATCGTCAAAATCATAACAATATACAAAACAGCCGCCGACACCGCGGGTATGGACTTCGGCATTTACACAGGCGGGCAGTATTACAATCCATACCTAAAACCCTACGCAAAGGAAATCGCTGATATTCCCATTTGGTGGGCACGGTACCCTTATACAAAAGAACGCACAATAACAGCAGATGTCCCTGACAGCAAATACCTGCCAACCGGCATGGAACTGTACGGCTGGCAGTACAGCAGCAAAGGCATGATAAGCGGCATAGACGGATATGTTGATTTAAACGCATGGTACAAAAAAGAACCAATCGAAAACACAGAACGAGAAATACCGACAGAATTCAACCCGTTCACGGAACCGGCAGGAAACGTTGCCATCGGGAAAATAGGAAACGATACAAGCTGGGTGCAGTGGTATCTGTGGCGTTTTGGCAAATTTACCAATAGCTGTGGACAAGCAGATGCATCAAAAATTAACGGCATTTTTGACGAAGCTACCGCGCAAAAGGTAAAAGAAGTACAGAACCTGTTAGGATTGACAGCAGACGGCATTGTCGGAAAAATCACGCGTTCCGTGTGGAAAAAAATATGTTAGAAGGAGGAAAAAGAATGGATAAAATAAAAACAACACTGATTATTGTCATTTCAGCAATCATGGATTTCCTGGGAATACTGGCAATCCCCGTATTTCTCATGGTCGCATGCAATATCATCGACTACATAACGGGACTTATGGCGTCCAAATTCAGGGAGGAACAAATCAGCAGTTATATAGGCATCCGCGGCATCACCAAAAAGGTATGCATGTGGCTGCTGGTTCTCGTTGGAAGCTTTATTGATATTATTATCAATTACACGGCAGAATACATGGGGATAGGGTTCAAAATTCCATTCATTGTTGCAACATTTGTTGCCGTGTGGATTGTAGTCAACGAGATGCTGTCCATACTGGAAAATATTATTGACATCGGCGTCGTGCTTCCACCGTTTCTGATGCCGATTGTCAGGCTGATTAGAAAAGAAGTCGAATCCGTTGCAGGAGAAAGCGGACAAACAGATTAAAAAAGCAGTTAATCAGTCGCTGCGCAAGCTTCCTTTCTGTTGCACAATCCCATATTTTGTTATATAATCGTGTAGACAGAAAGGGGCAGATGCCGTAATTTGAAAGGAGCAGGACCATACAGATGAACATAGGAATATTCGACTCCGGAATCGGAGGGCTCACACTGCTCCATCAGGCGCTTGTGATGCTTCCGAATGAAAAGTATATATTTTATGCGGATACGGACAATGCTCCTTATGGTACGAAATCAAGCGCGCAGGTAATAACGCTTGTTGACAATGTGATGCGCTTTATGACGGAACACGACTGTAAAGCGGTCGTAATTGCCTGCAATACCGCGACGGCTGCGGCAGCGGAAACGATGCGCCGCAAATACCAAATTCCGATTATCGGAATAGAGCCAGCAGTAAAACCTGCCGTCAAGGAAAGCCACGGAAAACGCGTGCTTGTGGCTGCGACGCCGCTCACGGTCAGGGAAGAAAAGCTTCAGAATTTGGTAAAACGCGTTGATGATGCGCATTTGGTTGATTTGCTTGCGCTGCCAAGGCTTGTAGAGTTTGCCGAGCGCGGCGAATTCGAGTCGGATGCGGTGGAAAAATACCTGCGGGAGGCTTTTTCCGCTTACGCGCTTGAGAAATACGGAGAATTGGTGCTTGGCTGCACGCATTTCAATTATTTCAAAGATACATTCCGCAAAATTCTGCCAAAGGACGTGCATATGATAGACGGAAGTGAGGGTACGATACGGCAGCTTGCTTTTGTTTTGGACCGTACAAGTCAAATGGAAACATTGCGCGCATCGGAACGGAAAAATGACACGAGTGTCAGATATTTTTCCTCCGGACGCGAATGGAAAAGCGAGCAGGAACTCGCCTATATCAGACAGCTTCATGAGCGGTTGGAGCGTATGCGTATCTTATAAATAGTACTTTTGTACTATTGCATTTCAGCCAAATATCAGTTATGTTAATTAGCAGCTGTTTAGAGGAGCGGCTAAATTAAGAAAACTGAGGTACAAATAGTATGAAAAAATGGAAAAGAATTCTCGCGGCAGCGGTTATTGCCATAGCGATTGCAGTGGTAATGCTGCCGATGAGCAGTGTGCAGGCTCTGAGAAAAAGAGCGGAAATGAAACTGGAAGTCGAGACGGAATGCGAAAGTGAAACAGAAGAAGCGTTGTGCGGGGCGCAACCGGATACAGACGAATCAAGAAAAGAAGCAGGAAGTACAAAACAAGGCATGGCAGAGGAAGAAAGCCTTGCAGAACTGGAAGAAACGCAGGATACCGCAAAGCTGCAGGAGCTGTCAAACGAAGTGGAACACAACACAGATTATGAGCAAACGGCAGACGAAACGGATTGTGCAGTGCGGCAGACGGAGGAAGCAGACGATACAGATGCAATCATAGGTAAATTAATAACTGCCGATATAAAAGATGAGGTCCCCGAAGGGTTCCTGTATGAAAAGAACCACTATGTTAAAAACGTAACGCATGTGGTTACATTCAGAATAAACGAAGCAATGCTCTTATTGCTCGAACCGGTGCGTATCACCGATATTTATGAAAGCATATCTTATAATATCTGTCAGATAACAGATAACGGTGAAATCACTCTTAAAGAAGGTCTCCTTGAAATTCCCAAAAAAGAAGAAAAACAGCATATCAACAAAATCGAAGCATCATATACGCAGGCAGGCAGCTACCGTATTTACGTAATAGGAAAGCGTAAGCAGTCAGAACCAAATGAAAATGAAAAACCGAAGGAAACGCAGATTATTTGTCATGATTTTTCGATAGAGAAAGAGTCTCGGGATTTTACGTTTTATAAAGACGTACAGGAGCTTGACTACGGCGGCATGCTTTATATTGACGACTTGGTAAATGTAGAAAATGCAAATGAATACCGGGATATAGAATATGAAATAAAGGAACAAAGCGGAGAACGGAATAATATACTCGAAACCGGAACGGAAAACGAAAGAGCATATATCAGGGCAGTCGGTATTAATGGTAAGGACAGAGGGGTAACGGCTATAACAGTACAATTAAAAGAAACGCCGTTCACCAAAGCATCCGCTGAAAAGACGATGCAGGTGCATGTCAATCCGATAAAGCTTACAATCAAAACGCAGGCAGATGCGTCAAAAGTATATATGCATGATACATTTAGGATGAAGGTAGAAATACAAAAAGACGGTACAGACATTACAAAACAACTCATGGAAGAAGATAAACATTTGCGTATCGACCTTACCATCAAATCTGACAAACAGTTCAATAAAATCAGTACACAATCCCCAAACATATCAATTCCCGTTGAAAAAGAATATTTTAAGAACTACGTAAAGGACGCAACGTATTGCATTACAGTAAATTTGGCTTATGATACAGATACAAAATACATCCCCTATAAGGCAGACACGGCAGAGGTAAGCTTAGAGCTGCTTGGACGGCATGCCGTATTGGAACTTTCGACAGACCAAAATGGTATTTATGATTATCGCACGTATTATAAGGGAACACCAGCGTTTCTTCAGGTAACGCTAACAGACTGGACCGCATCACAGCCCAAAGCAGAGCAGACAGCACTTGATGCCGAAGCAAAAAATATTGTATATCATATAAGCAGTACCGATTATGATGTTGTATCTTTCGACAATGCAAAAAAGTATACTGCTGAAGATGAAAAAATCCCCCTGTGTATCAATGGAGTAGGGACGGCATATCTTACGGTCATGGCGGACGGAAGCAGTGCATATACAGTTCAAAGCAGCGCAATAAAGATAACCGTTGAAAACAGCCCGATGAATGACAAAGATTTTATGATAAGCATAGAAAATACAAAGCTTTCGGAAAAACAGGACTTTTGCGGGGACGAAAAACAGACAGGGTTTGAAAAATGGCAGGAATATTTGGATACATGCGGCGGCTGGATTAATGGAAGCATAAAAGTCGATTTAACACAAACAGGGAAAGGCTTTTAT
>CAMWNY010000295.1 GCA_947175775.1 uncultured Lachnospiraceae bacterium
GATTGGAGATTGTGCATAAGAGCGGCACGGATTTTCCCGCGGACTTATCGGGATATGATTTGATTATTCAGTGCGGTGCATGTATGTTTAATCGAAAATATGTTCTTTCAAGAGTGGAGCGGGCAAAGGTACAGGGGGTACCGATGACAAATTATGGCGTGGTGATTGCACATCTGACGGGAATCTTGGATAAGATTGCGGCGGTGCCATAAAATACTTGTGCATCTGTTTTTGTTGTGCTATAATTCGTATAACAGCCGGAGAAAAGGAGTGTGGAGACAGATGTATATAGAAATTGATTTTAATAGTGACGAGGCTTTGTACTTGCAGCTGCGCAATCAGATTATCATCGGGATTGCCACATCCCAATTTCAGGAGGGAGATGCGCTTCCTTCGGTACGGCAGCTTGCGGAAACCATCGGCATCAACATGCATACGGTCAATAAGGCGTATACAGTGTTAAAGCAGGAGGGTTTTGTGAAGGTGGACCGCAGGAAGGGCGCGGTGATTGCCGTGGATATTGATAAGATACGGGCGCTTGAGGAGCTAAAGCACGATATGCTGGTACTTTTGGCAAAGAGCAGCTGTCAGCGGATTTCGCGCACTGAGGTACATGAGCTGATTGATGAAATATATGCAGAGTATGGAGGTTAATAATGCAGCAGTTTACAGATAAAGCAAAGGTCGCCTTGCAGAAGGCTGCAAAGACGGCGAAGGATTTGCGTCAAAGTTATATCGGGAGCGAGCATATTTTGGTGGGGCTTGTCAGGGAAAAGACAGGCGTTGCGGCAAAGGTGCTTACGGATAACGGCGTTGACGAGGTGCAGTTAATCAGTATGATTAAGGAGCTGATTGCGCCGGAGGGCAATGTTGCCACAATGGAGCGGGACGGATATTCGCCGAGAGCGACAAAAATTTTGGAAGAGAGCCACAAGCTGGCACGAAAGTATAAAAGTCCGATGACAGGTACGGAGCATCTGCTTTTGGCGATTTTAAGAGAGGGAGAAAATGTCGGCTTACGGCTTTTGAATACCATCGGTATCAATGTGCAGAAGCTGTATATGGATACGCTGATTGCGATGGGTGAGGACATTAATCAGCATAAGGATGATTTGAGCAGGAATAAAAAGAAAAAGAACGGCGTGACGCAAACGCTAAATCAATACAGCAGGGATTTGACGCAGCTTGCAAAGGACGGGCGGCTTGACCCCGTGATTGGCAGGGAGACGGAAATTCTGCGCGTGGTGCAGATTCTGTCAAGGCGCACGAAGAATAATCCGTGTCTGATTGGCGAGCCGGGTGTCGGAAAGACGGCGATAGCGGAAGGGCTTGCGCTTCGGATTGTCAACGGCGACGTGCCGGATACGGTGAAGAACAAGCGCGTCGTGACGCTGGACCTTGCGGGAATGGTTGCGGGCTCTAAATACCGCGGCGAGTTTGAGGAACGTATCAAACGGGTAATCCGCGAGGTGATAGAGGCAGGTAATATCTATCTGTTTTTGGATGAGATACACACTTTGATTGGCGCGGGCGGAGCGGAGGGTGCGATTGACGCGTCCAATATCTTAAAGCCTTCGCTTTCAAGAGGTGAGATACAGCTGATTGGTGCAACAACGGTTGCGGAGTACCGCAAATATATTGAGAAGGATGCAGCGTTGGAGCGGCGTTTCCAGCCTGTAATGGTGGAGGAGCCGACAGAGAGCGAGGCGGTGGAGATTCTTGAGGGAATTGTACACAAGTATGCCGAGCACCATCAGGTGACGATTACGCACGAAGCGCTTGAGGCTGCCGTAAAGCTTTCCGACCGTTACATTAATGACAGAAACCTGCCGGACAAGGCGATTGATTTAATTGATGAGGCATCGGCGGCAATCAGGCTCAAAAACATGCATCTGCCCGATATGTTTAAAGAGATGGCGGAGCAGATTAAACGGTTTGATTTGCAGATTGAGCGCTCCATCCGGATGGAGGCGTATACGCAGGCGGCTGAGCTGCGTGGAAAACAGGATGAGTTGATTAAAAAGTATGATAAGGCATACAGCAGATATGAAAAGACGCAGACCGAGAAAAACCTTGTGGTGACGGAAAACGACATTGCGGAGGTTGTGGCAAACTGGACAAAGATACCTGTTAAAAAGTTAACACAGAAGGAAAGCGAGCGGCTGTTAAAGCTTGAGAGCATTCTGCACAAACGTGTTATCGGGCAGGAAGAAGCGGTAAAGGCGGTTGCCCAAACGATGAAGCGCGGGCGTGTAGGACTGCAGGACCCGAACCGCCCGATTGGTTCGTTCCTCTTTTTGGGACCTACAGGCGTCGGAAAAACGGAGCTTTCCAAAGCGCTTGCGGAGGCGATGTTCGGCTCTGAAAACGCGTTAATCCGGGTTGATATGTCAGAATATATGGAATCGCATTCCGTATCGAAAATGGTTGGCTCGCCTCCGGGATATGTGGGCTTTGAGGAGGGCGGACAGCTCAGCGAAAAGGTGCGCAGAAATCCGTATTCGGTCGTTTTGTTCGACGAGATTGAAAAGGCACATCCGGATGTGTTTAACATCCTTTTACAAGTGCTTGACGACGGGCATATCACAGACTCAAAGGGCAGAAAAGTGAGTTTTAAGAATACCATACTGATTATGACTTCAAACGCAGGCGCAAAGCGCATTGTGGACCCTAAGAATTTGGGTTTTGCGACGGTAAAGGACGAGAAGGCGGATTACAATAAAATGAAATCCAACGTTATGGAGGAGGTAAAGCGTGTATTTAAGCCCGAGTTTATTAACCGTATTGACGAGATTATGGTATTCCATCCGTTGACGGATCATGATATGAAGCAGATTATTACGCTGTTGTCCAAAAACCTGTGTGAGCGCTGTAAGGCACAGCTTGATATTGATTTGACGATTACCACAACGTTAAAAGAGTATCTTGTGAAGAAGCATTCCGACCCCAAAATGGGTGCAAGACCGTTGAAGCGCGCCATTCAGAATGTTGTGGAGAACGAGCTTGCAACTGCAATTTTAGAGGGCAGGGTGAAAGCCGGGGACGTGGTTTCGGCAGGCGTTAGAAATGACAAAATCATGTTTACGGTCAAGGAACCAAAAGAATAAAATACTACTGAAATTTTCGGAAAATTTTGAAAAAATCTGTAGAAAATTTAAATATTATAGTATATGATAGTAGTATAAGGGAACAAAATAATCAAATATAATTCATTAACTTTTATTGTTTTAGGAGGACAAAAGAAATGTCAGCAGTTACAGAATTACTACGTTCCGAGAGCAATGGCAGCATCAGCTTTGGAAATCATGAGCTTGCCGCAAAGGCGAAACTTGAGGATTACAAGCATGCAGGAGATACGTACAAGGTAAAAACTTATCAGGCAATCACTAAGTTGGAAAAGAACGGGCTTTTCCTGTATGAGTCGGTTCCGGGTACCTCTGTTCATGATTTTCATTGTGACGGGGACAGCATTTCGTTTGAAGTAGAGGGCGCACAGGATGCACAGATTACGCTGGGCGTGGAGCAGGATGCGGAGTACGAGGTTGTTGTGGCAGGAGAGAGCGCGGGAGCGATGAAAACAAATCTTTCCGGAAAACTGAACATCAGCGTTGAGCTTGAAGGCGCAGGCGCGGTTGCGGTCAAACTGATAAAAAAATAATTGCGGCAGATAAATTCAGATAAAATACCTCCTCTCAGAGTGAAGCTAAGAGGAGGTATTTTTATCCGCCGAAAGCGGAAAGGAGAACGGTAATCAATATGGCAAAAAAAGTAACTACGGTTTTCTTTTGTCAGGAATGCGGACATGAATCCTCTAAGTGGATGGGACAGTGTCCGGCATGTAAGAAATGGAATACATTTGTGGAGGAGAAGGTCAGCGTTACGGGAAGCGGCATGGGCGGCGCGTCAAAGACTGCGGCTGTCAGGGAAGCGCAAAAGCCTGTTGAGCTAAGCGCCATTTCGCTAAACGACGGGGAGCGCATGATGACGGGAATTGCGGAGCTTGACAGGGTGCTTGGCGGCGGTATTATGCAGGGCTCGTTAATCCTTGTGGGCGGCGACCCCGGAATCGGAAAATCGACCCTGCTGCTTC
>CAMWNY010000296.1 GCA_947175775.1 uncultured Lachnospiraceae bacterium
CGTTCTATGGAAGGACCGTGTATCAACCCTGCCAAAAAGGGTGCGCAGAACGGAAACGATATTATCGGCGCTGACACGGATTTGTTAAACCGTTTACAGGAGCGCTCGGGCAATCTGTTCCGGACGGTGGCGGTTGCGCCGGAAACGCAGGGGGCGATGGCATTTATCCGCGATAACAGCAGCCGGGTCAACATTTCCATCGCGCACACCACGGCGGATTATGAAACGGCGAGGGAAGCCATTTCCTGCGGCGTTTCGCAGCTGACACATACCTACAACGCCATGCCGCCGTTTTCACACCGCGCTCCGGGACCGATTGGCGCCGCGGCGGACAGCAATCACTGTATGGCAGAGTTAATCTGCGATGGCATTCACGTCCATCCGGCGGTAGTGCGGACGACCTTTAAGATGTTTGGAGACGACAGGATAATTCTCATTAGCGACAGTATGCGCGCCGCAGGTCTTGCCGACGGGCAGTATGACTTAGGCGGTCAGACCGTCATCGTCAAAGGGAATTTGGCGGTTTTGGAGGATGGCACAATCGCAGGCTCCGTGACAAACCTTATGAACTGTGTGCGCAATGCCGTAAAGAATATGGACATTCCGCTTGGCAGCGCAGTAAAATGTGCCGCTGTCAATCCTGCAAAGGCAGTCGGAATTTATGGCGAATATGGAAGTCTTACTCCCGGTAAATTTGCAAATATTGTAATTCTTGATAAAAACTTAACAATAAAAACCGTCTTTTCTCATGCTTCCTTGGTAGAGGAAGATAAAATCGGAGGAAACTGATTATGGCAGTTATGGTGCTTGATATTGGCGGTACTGCAATCAAATCCGCCCTGTACAATGACGGAACGCTGACAGACATAAAAGAAACACCCACGCAGGCGGCACAGGGCGGTTTCCACGTAGTGAACCGGATAAAAGAAATTATAAAGGAATACCAAAAGGACTATTCTTTTGAGCGCATTGGCATCAGCACTGCCGGACAGGTAGATCCTGTGCGCGGAGAGATTATATATGCAAATGAAAATATCCCCGGTTATATGGGGATGAAAATTATGGACATAATAGAACAGGAATTTCACATGCCCGTTAACATCGAAAATGATGTCAACGCAGCCGCAATCGGAGAATCGGTATTTGGCGCGGGGAAGCCCTATAAAGAATTTGTATGCCTTACCTATGGCACGGGAGTCGGCGGCGCGATTTTTGCAAACGGGGAGCTGTATACAGGAAGCAGCTATTCCGCAGGGGAGTTTGGCGCGATTGTTACGCACCCCGAGGACCGGATTTTGGGGAAGGACATGTTTATGGGCTGCTATGAAAAATATGCTTCCGTGACTGCGCTTGTAAACAGTGCGCTTCGTGTAGATGCCTCTTTGACCAGTGGCAGAAAAATATTTGAACGGATTGGCGAGCCAAAGGTAAAAGAGGTTGTTGACCGTTGGATTTTGGAGATTATCTATGGGCTGACAACGATTATCCATATGTTGAATCCCGAATGCGTGATACTTGGGGGCGGTGTTATGGAGCAGCCCTACGTGCTGGAACGTTTGCGGGAGCAGTTATATCAGCACATTATGTCCAGCTATCATCATGTGGTTATAGAAAAAGCAGCGCTTGGAAACCGCGCCGGAATGTTGGGAGCGGCTGTTTTGTAAGACGGCAGATGTCCTGTTTGTGTGCGCTGCGAGGCGATACGAAAGGAGAGTATTATTTTGTCAGAAAATATTTTAGAGACAATCACAACACAGTATCATTCCCTTACCCGTTCCAGTCAAAAGCTGGCGGATTATATTCTTGCCAATGCACATGATGCACAGTATATGTCTATCTCGAGCCTTGCTGAAAACAGCGGTGTGTCGGAGGCTTCTATTACACGTTTTTGCCGGAGCCTTGGCTTGACGGGATATAATAACCTGAGGCTGGCGCTTGCCAAGGCGGATTATGTGACGGACTTGGGAGAGTCCTCGCATACTTCTGACACAATAACATCACAAGATACATTCAGCAGTATTTTCCGCAAGCTCTATAATGCGAATATTTTGTCCCTGAATGAAACAATGGAGCTTTTGGATGAAAATAATATTTCCAAGGCGGTAGACCTCATATCTGCCGCCGACAGGGTATTTTGTCTTGGGCATGGGGGAAGCATGGTCATGGCAATGGAGGCATGGGCGCGTTTTTCCACGGCGACGTCACATTTTGTTCATATTGAGGATTCCCATATGCAGGTTATGCATTTGGCGCTTGCCACAGAGAAAGACGTGATTTTATTTTTCTCGTATTCAGGCTCTACCAAGGATATGGAAGACATCATGCATGTTGCAAAAGAGCGTCATATATCTGTCATATTGGTGACGCACTTTCCAAATTCCTGTGCGGCAGGCTATGCGGATGTGGTTCTTTTGTGCGGTTACAATGAAAGCCCGCTGCAGTCCGGTTCTGTTGCTGCGAAGCTGGGGCAGCTTTTCATTATAGAGTGCCTTTTCTATGTTTTCTGTAAGAGAAATCCGGATATTCTTTCAAAGGCGCGTGCAGCTACAATTGAAGCGATTATGCCGAAGTTTTTATAACATAAATAAAAATACCCCGCGGTTTGATGCGAGGTATTTTTATTTTACAATTATTCTATTTTGATTGTCTTCGTTACACTTGAACCTGCGAAATCACCAAGTCCTGTTATCGTAATCTTGATTTTGTTTTTCTTTGCACTGGATGCATCCGGTATCAGTTTGCAGTGAACGCCTTCTTTTAACTGTTTTTTATTATAAGTAACGGAAAGATTCTTCATGGTTCCTTTTATGGAAGCCTTGGAAATTTTTTGCGGCAAAATGGAAAATGCTGCCGTCGCCGTTAATCCTGCGTAATTTCCCTTTCCCGTAATAATGACTTTTGCTTTTTTGCCGACTGTGGAAGCGTGAAGATTTCCCGTATAAGTGACGGTATAATCGATACCTTTTTTCAGCTTTTTCGTCCCTGCTTTTACGGTAACAGAAGGCTTTTGGAGCTGTCCGCTGTAAGTCCTGTCGGAAATCGGTGCAATTATCAGTTTCGTCTTGTTTGCTTTTAATGCCGTAATTTCAAAGGTTTTTACAACCTCTCCTCTGTAAGCGCCTTTTCCCGTGATAATCATATATGCGGTTCCGGCGTTTACGTTGTTTTGATAACGAACCTTAAAGTCTTTATTGGCGGTAAGTATTGTGTTGCCGATTTTTACAGCCGGTACAGGCTGCAATGCCTTGCCTGTGTATTCCATGCCTGGCTGTTTTAAGGTGACATGCTGCGGATTGATGACATGGGCTTCATCCACATCATATACAGCCAGCTTGACAACCTTGCTGTCTTTGTAATTACCTAATCCGGTAACGGTTATTTTTACGGATTTTGCAGCCTTTGCCGTAAGAGCGCCGTCATAAGTAAGCTTGTAATCCGTTCCGTTTTTCAGAAGCGTTGCGCCGTCATATACATAGACAGGAGGTTCGGACTTTAAACCTGTCGTCATGCTTCCTGTCAAAATTTTAAGTTTTTTGACGGATTTCTGGCTTATCGTAAAGGTCGTTTTCAGCGTTCCCTTATAGTTGCCGTTTCCTTTGATGAGAACTGTACCGGTTCCGGCATTTATATTGTTTTGGTATTCGATTTCATAATCCGCGCCTTCCGTCAATGTGATTTTTTTACGGTTTTCAACGACGGTTACTTTAACAGCCGGTTCCTGTGCGTTTTGGTCATAAACTTTTGTTTTAACGGATGAAATTGTGCCGCTTATTTTATTTAAATCTGTTTTTGCAGTTTCGTCTGTTTCGGTGCTTTCCTGTTCCGAACTGCTTTCAACTGTTTCCGTGCTTTCGGTTTCGATAGAGCTTTCTTTTGCGGAAGAGCTTTCTTCTGTCTTGGAACTTTCGATTGCGGAAGAGGTTTCCTCATCCTCATTGAATTCCTCGCTTGGTGTATTTTCGTCCACCTCCGAATTTTCCTCGACCTTAGAGCTTTCGATAGCAGAAGAGCTTTCTTCAACCTTAGAGCTTTCCATTATGGAAGAACTTTCCTCAACCTTGGAACTTTCGATAG
>CAMWNY010000297.1 GCA_947175775.1 uncultured Lachnospiraceae bacterium
GCAGCAGCCTCATATAACGCCTTAATAAGATCGGCATCACACAGCGATTTCATCTTTGCGACAATCCTTGCCGGACGTTTTTCAACCGCATTTTCTTTCTCACGCTCAATCAGATATAAAAATTTGTCTTTTAGCCAAAGCGGCGCCAATGCCAAATGATTCCAGCCAAGCGGTTCCGAGTATCCTGAAAGCATGTTAAAGACTGCCGTCGCATCCTCACCGATTGCCTCGTTGCAGGTCAGAATTCCCAAATCCGTATAGAGCTTTGCCGTGGAATCATTGTAATTTCCCGTGCCCAAATGCACATATCTGCGGATTCCTTCCTCCTCGCGCCGCACCACAAGCGTAATCTTACAATGCGTTTTCAATCCCACAAGTCCGTATATCACGTGACAGCCTGCCTGCTCCAGCTTTCTTGCCCAAACAATATTGTTTTCCTCGTCAAAACGGGCTTTAAGCTCTACGAGCACCGACACCTGCTTTCCGTTCTCCGCCGCCTGCGCAAGCGCCGCAATAATCGGTGAATTTCCGCTCACGCGGTATAACGTCTGCTTAATTGCAAGCACCTCGGGATCTCTTGATGCCTGCTTTATAAAATCAACCACCGGCGCAAACGTCTGATACGGATGATGCAAAAGAATATCCCGCTCTTTAATCGCATCAAATATATTTTCTCCCGTCTCAAGCCCCAAAACAGGCTGCGGCTTATATGGCTTGTTTTTCAGATGATCAAATCCCTGCAGACCATACATTTTCATCAAAAAAGTCAAATCAAGCGGTCCGGGAATGCGGTAAATATCCCGCTCGTCAATCATCAGTTCCTTTTTTATAATATCAAGCAGGCGTTTTTCCATTCCGTCCTCTACTTCAAGACGAATCGCCTGTCCCCATTGTCTCTTTTTGAGCTGCTTTTCAATCTCTTTTAATAAATCCTCCGCTTCTTCCTCCTGAATATAGAAATCCGCGTTTCTCATAACGCGAAACGGAAATGCGCATTCAATATGATAGTTCAAAAACAGCTTATCCATGTTCCGCTCAATAATCTGCTCCAATAAAATCACGCGCTTTTCTCCGTTTTCCCCCTCCGGAAGCTGTACAATACGAGGCACGCCGCCCGGCACCTGCACTGTGGCAAACTCCAGTTCTTTGCTCTGTGCCGACTTTCTGTTAAACAGATGTTTTCTTCCCTTCTCCTCTTTTCTGGAAACCAAAGCTCCCAGGTTGAGCGTCTTATTGCGGATTAGCGGAAACGGTCTCGAAGAATCCACCGCCATCGGTGTCAGTACCGGATAGACATTATCCTGAAAATACCGGTCAACAAAGTTTGCGTCCGCCTCACTTAACTCCTCGTGTTTTTCTACCATTATCAGACCGTTTTGTGCAAGCAGCGGTAACAGCGAACGGTTAAAAACCGCATACTGCATCTCTACCAGCTCATGCGTTGCCCTGTTCACCGCATCAAGCTGTTCTGCCGGCATCATGCCCGCAATATCCCTTTTGGTGTATCCCGCATTTACCATATCCTTGAGGGACGCTACACGCACCATAAAAAACTCATCCAAATTTGACGCCGTAATACTCAAAAATTTCAAGCGTTCAAAAAGCGGAATGCTTTTGTCTTTTGCCTCACCGAGCACGCGGTGGTTGAACTGCACCCAGCTAAGTTCCCTGTTTAAATAATATTCCGGCTTTTTATAATCAATTTTATTGTATGACTTACCTGATTTATCGCCCATTGGAAATCCCCCTAAATATTGCTCTTTTTCTGCCTGATTACAGGTTTTATGTTAAATACTTCCTCAAAAAACATGGAACTTTGCCCAAACATTCCAAGCTCTAAAGTCATATCCGCATTCGTTTCCACCGTAAGGAACATAATATTGTCATCGTTTGTAATTTTCATATTGTCAAATTTATCTTTGTGGCTTAAATCGAGCCCCTCTGCAAGCTTAATAATCGCAGTCAGCTTCGCAATCCTAAGGTACGAATTGATGTCGAGCGTTACTGTTCCGCGCAGCATGTCATAGTATTCAAACTGCTCCGTGGAGTATTTCACGATATTTGCCACAATCTCCCGCTCAAGATGGGAAAGGCCAATAATCTCCGTCGCCATAATAATACTGTATGAGCTCTCCCCCACGTTAGAGAGGCTGATATACCTTCCGCACTCGCTCAAAATTGCCGAAAGCTGCAATAGCAGCCGGTCGCGTTTGGAAAGCCCGTTGCTTTTTCTCATATTATCAAAGATGGTAAGGGCAATCATTTCCCGCCCCGCCGTTCTGCGCTCAATGCTGTGATAACGCCTGTTAACATCTCGCGCGCAGGCAAGAATATCCTGCTCAAAGTCATGTGCGGTATTCTCCCCTGATGCGGACAGCAGATGGTTTTGCTCCGCATACTCATATGCCATACCGTCGCAAAGGCTGACGCCGGGTGCCCAAAGCACCTCCGCACCAAGCATTTTTATCATATGCTTTATCATAAGCGACGAAATATGCAGCAGCGAAATATTCTCCTGCGCAATTCCGAGCGCAAGTGCAATCTCCTTTGTCTTTTTCTTTTTCAGCGAGTCCACAAACTCTAAAAAAATTTCCGTATTGACATGTCCCTTTTTGTTGGTCTTTAGATAATTGCGCTGCAAAATAAGCGACGCATAGTCATCGACAAGAATAATGTTTTGTATCTTCCGGTCGCCGATAAACAACTCCTTAAAAATTTCAAGATTTCCACAGAACATCTCTTCCACCATATCCTCAAGCTGATAACTGCGATATGACACGCGTGTCAGTTCTTCCCGCATACGCAGCACGCCCGGACGGATATTCTGACTCGTCACAAGACTGTCCTTATCGAAAAGCGAAATCTGAATGCTCCCCCCTCCGATGTCAATAAATGCCGTACTTTTCTCGATAATATTCTGAAAATCACGCCCGACGGAGGCAACAGATTTATAGTCTAAAAAACGCTGCTCAGAATTGCTCAACACCTCAATTTTTATTCCGGTCTTTGCCTGTATCTGGTCCAGTAAAATTATGGAGGTTTCCGTCTCCCGAATGGCACTGGTCCCATATGCTTTGTAATCATCTACCTTGTAGGACTTCATAATGTGCATAAACTCTACAAGCATTCTGCAAAGCTCGTCAACTCTGTCATTGCTGATTTTTCCCGTAAAATAGGAGTCTGTGCCAAGCTCTATCCTGTGCCTGATATGATCAATTTCCTTAATTCCGTTTTTGACCGATATTTCATAAATTTTCATTGCAAGTTCATATGAACCGACATCAATCGCCGCAAACGTCTTGTAAGCCATAACAATCCCCCGTTTCTCAATAATTTCCGAGTATTTTCATATTATGCGTTTCCTCTCTGAGTCCTCTGAGCGCATTCTTTACCGCGCTGTCCGTAAGGTTTCCCTCAAAGTCAAGGAAAAAACGGTACTCCCAATTTCTTCCGAAAATCGGTCTTGATTCCACTTTCGTCACGTTAAGTCCATTGTACATCATATGGGAAAGTGCATGATAAAGTGCGCCGCTCTCATGATTCAATTCAAAGCAAAGGCTGATTTTGGAAGCTTCCTTTGCAAACACTTTTTGGTTTGTCACAATAATAAAGCGCGTTGAATTATCTTTTAAGTCATTTACGCCCCGCTCTAATATTTCCAGTCCGTAAATTTCCGCCGCCGCTTCGCTTGCTATTGCTGCCTGCGTCCTGTCCTGATCCTGCGCCACTTTTTTCGCGGCAAACGCGTTATTTTTCATACTGATTTGCTGCCAGCCCCGCTGCGAAAGATAATGCGCACTCTGCATCAGCGACTGCGGATGCGAATAAACGGTCTTTACATCTGTAAGTTTTGTACCGGGAGCTGCCATAACACAGTGCTCAATCTTAATAATCTGTTCTCCGACAATATAGTTTTCAAACTCCACCAAAAGGTCGTAAATCTCACTCACAATCCCCGCCGACGAATTCTCAATCGGAAGCACGGCAAAATCAGCGCTGCCCTCATCAATTGCAAGCATCGCATCCCGAAACGTATCCACATGAAAGCTG
>CAMWNY010000298.1 GCA_947175775.1 uncultured Lachnospiraceae bacterium
GCATCCCCCGGAGGGTTTTTTACTTTATAGGACGTAATTTCCTATAAAGTAAAAAAAGCACTTACATTTGAACCGTAAATGCTTTCCGATATTACTGTTTCTTCAATGTTCAGCTCTCCCCGTTCCCTATCCGACAATACTCTACATCTGTCCTTTTTTCCTGCGCTTATCCGCATACATCATTTTGTCCGCCGTATCCCGGAAATTTTCATCTGCAAGCAGACAATAGCCGATTGCATAGCTAAGCGGAACTGCACACGACTGACTATATGCCTTGCATTGTTCTTCCAAAGCACGGATTAAAGACTGTGCGTCATCGCGGTATAACACGGCAAATTCATCCCCGCCCTGCCGGTATGCGCGTCCGTCATCCCCGACTGCGTCCGTGAGCACACGCGCAAAATCCCGCAGAAGTTTGTCGCCGGCGGAATGTCCGATTGTATCGTTCACAATCTTGAGATTATTCAGATCCGCAATAAAATAATATATTGTTTCACTTTCCTCCACATTCTCCAAATCCCGCTCTAACGCATTGCGGTTATAGATATTCGTCAGATAATCGATGTAAGCAAAGCGGCTGTCTACCTCCGTACAAAATACCATAATACTCTGTATACAACGATTCTTTGTGCCAACCGCATTCCCCGTCAAAATTTTTGTTTCAGTCTCGATGGCATCTTTCCCGTACCTGCACGCAGCAAGCGTTTCAACCTTTTCCAACGCCAACCGCACCTTATCTTGGGCATTGCCGATAAACGCCACCCCGTTCTCACAGACGCGGTACCCATGCAAATGATATTGCTTGATTTCTTTATAAATATCATTCAAAAGCACAGCGCCCTGATTCCAATCCATGCTCTTCTCCGTTCTGCAAAAACAAAAGACCGCTATGACAGGATTTTGTTTCTCAAAATCAAATTCTTCCAACACCTTCTCAAAAGCATATTGATTGAACAGCGCAGTTTTCTTATCCACATATTTTTCAGCATTCTCATTGCTCAAAATCAATCCAAGCAAAATCATCGTGGAACAGACAACCACCACCAGTGTTTCCGGAATCGCCATCTGAATCACCGCAGTAATCACATAAAGCGGAACGGCAAGAATAATCGCAAGCCGCTTTTCCTCGTCCAAAAGCTTCCAATAACGAAGGCAGTAATACAGAATCAGCACCAAATAAATCACCAGACTCCCATACAGCGCATACGCTTTTGGTCCCAAAGAATAGTCCGTCGTTTTCCCGTGTACATATGTAATCGGCAGTACAAAAATCCCCACGGTTGATACTGCAAACGGCAGACTGTGCAACATTTTTATCACTTTTGGAAATTTCAAATTTGTTTCCAAATAACTTCTCATATATACAAACAACAGATAAATAAACCCCAATATAGACATTAAATAGATGATGTGTACAATCAAATTGAAAGCATCCGGAACCACATCCCTATGGTTCACCGTACAGATTGTAATTAAATCAAACGACGTGTTGCACAGTGCGGCAACAATCAGCCATTGAAACAATTTTGCAGACCGGGTCGGAATGTGCGGCTTCCGATAGTAAAACACAACCATATATATCATAAATAAAAAACATGCAGCCGACGTCTTAACCAACTCCAACATATCAATAGTTCCTCTCTCTTGACAAATATAAAAATCATATTATTTTAACATGATGTGCAATATGATGCAAGAATTATGTCATCCGCATTTTCAAAAATTCAGGGACTATGCCGCCATAGTCCCCAAATACAATGCCCCGAAAGCACCTTATACAAATTTTACCAAGTCATCCACACTCTTGCGCTTTGGCGCATCCGGCGCCTCGTCTGCGTAGCCCATTGCCACAAGCGCTGCAACCTTCTGTCCTGCGTCAAGACCAATGATTTGTGCAACCTTATTCTCATCAAAAATGCCAAGAATCACGCAGCCCAATCCCTTATCATGCGCTGCAAGACTAAACGTCTGCGTCGCAAGTCCCGCATCAAATACTTCCCAACGGTCCTCTTTGGAGGTTGAATACGATCCGTCTCTTTCAAAACCGCTCCTGCCATGTACCATTGTCACAACCACAAGCGCCGGAGCGTCGTTGATAATGCCTTTGTTATGTTCAAATCCAAGCGTCGCCTCCTCAGCGATTTTCGCCTTCATATCTGCGTTCTCTACAACCGTATAACGCGTTACCTGTGTGTTCTTCCATGAGGGCGCATATGCTGCAGCAGCTACAATTTCCCGCACGGTTTCCTGTTCTACCTGCTGCGGCTTAAACCTGCGAATACTCCGACGCGTCTCAATGCACTGTAATGTTTCCATAAAAATACCTCGCTTTCGTGATACGTATATAAATTAATAGTTACTTTAAAAAACCGTTCACAATCTGCTCCTCCGCCTCCGCTTCGGTCAAGCCAAGCGTCATTAACTTAATCAACTGCTCGCCTGCAATTTTCCCGATTGCCGCCTCGTGTATCAGACTTGCATCAAGGTGATTTGCCGTAATTTCCGGAATAGCGCGCACCACCGCATTGTCCATGATAATCGCATCGCACTCCGAATGCCCTGCGCACTGGTTATTGCCGTTAATATGGGAATAGAATGTTTGTTCAGAGTTGTCTTTCGCCACCGAACGCGAAATCACGTTCGTGCTCGAATCCTCGCCGTCCAAATCCACATAAAAATTGGTCGTCGCCTTCTGTTTTCCATGCGTCATCAGTTTTTCCTTAATCACAAGCTGCGCGCCTTTTCCGAGCTTCGCTTTTGTGACACGCTCCGTCGAATCCACGCCCTTAATCTGCACCGTGTCCATTTCCATGTAACTGTTTTCATCCATCTCCACCACGGTTTCCGGGTTCATAATGCGCTCACCCGTACCCTCGCCTGTGCCGTAATGCTTTTCCACATACCGGATTTTAGCATTTTTTCCCACATAAAACGTATGAATACCGCTGTGTTCACTCGCCTTGTCGCCGCCGTTGTGGATACCGCAGCCTGCGACAATCGTAACGTCGCAGTCCTCGCCAATGTGAAAATCATTGTACACCAGTTCCTTTAATCCGGTCTGTGTCATTAACACCGGAATATGCACGCTTTCGCGCTTTGTCCCCGGCTTGATATAAATATCGATGCCCGGTTTATCCTCCTTTGTGACAATCTCAATATGTTCCGTCGAACGTCTGCCTGCCGCCTCACCGTTTGCACGGATATTGTAGGCGCCCGCAGGCACGTCATGCAAGTCTGCCACCTGCATCAATAACGTCTTCTGAAGCTCATCCATGTATACATCCTCCTGCATTCCGCTTGCACGCAAAGCCGTCGTCCAAAAGCTGCGGCAAAATCTCGTCCCTCGTACCCACATTCGTAATTTCACCGCTTGCAATCACCACAATTTCGTCCGCAATATTCAAAATTCGCTCCTGATGCGAAATAATCACAATATTTCCCTGCGTCTGTCCATGCATGCTCTCAAATACCTTAATTAAATTCTGAAAACTCCACAAATCAATGCCCGCCTCCGGCTCGTCAAACACCGAAAGCTTTGTGCCGCGCGCAATGACCGTCGCAATCTCAATCCGCTTTAACTCGCCTCCCGAAAGGCTTGCATTCACCTCGCGGTTAATGTAATCCCGCGCACAAAGCCCGACCTCGGAAAGGTATTTACACGCGCCCTCAACACTCAACCGCTCCCCCGCCGCAAGACGGATTAAATCAAGCACTGTAATCCCCTTAAACCGCACGGGCTGCTGAAATGCAAAGCTGATGCCAAGGCGCGCCCGCTCGGTCACGGACATATTCGTAATATCCTGTCCGTCCAAAAAAATCTGCCCTTCGGTCGGCTGTATAATGCCTGCAATCAGTTTCGCAAGCGTAGACTTTCCGCCGCCGTTAGGACCCGTAATTGCCGTAAACCGTCGATCTATCTTTAAATTCACCTGATTTAAAATATCTTTTCCATCTCCGTCATTCACATGATAAGAGATGTTTTTTAACTCTAACACGTATTCTGCCTCCATTCTATGACGTATTGCAGCCGTATCA
>CAMWNY010000299.1 GCA_947175775.1 uncultured Lachnospiraceae bacterium
GAGTCTCGTGGGCTCGGAGATGTGCATAAGAGACATATCAAACGGAGCAACCTTATTATTCAAATAAACCGCCTGAACCAAATTCATGGTCCCCTCAATCACTTCAAAATTATCACTCAGCTCCGCCGCCTGTGTCGTTGACACTCTTGCTACCATGTCAACCGCGCCGCCCTCAAGATTCATCACAATCGAATCCGCGTCCGCAAACACCTTTAACGTAATATCCTGAATGTGCGCAGGCTCTCCCCAGTATTCGTCAAACCGCTGCAAAATCACGTTCTCCTGAAGCGAGCGCGACACAAATTTGTACGGTCCCGTACCAACCGGATTGGTCTGCAGGTCTGCCACGTCCGCAGGCACGATTGCCGCCTCAACCGATGCAAGAATTGCAAGAAACGAACTGCTCGACTCTTTAAGCGTAATAATAATTGTCTGCTCATCGGGCGTCTCCACGCTCTCAACATTAGAAAACGCCGATATAACGGGCTCTCCCCCATTTAAACCGGCGCAGGTATCAATCGAATATTTCACGTCCGCCACCGTAACAGGGTTCCCGTTATGGAACTTAATTCCATCCCGCAATGTAAAGGTGTAAGTAAGTCCATCCTCCGACATTGTAAAATCGCTTGCTACTGCAGGGACAAGATTGCCTTCGCTGTCGGGTTTGATTAAGCCCTCATAGATATTAAACAGAATTTCCTGCGTTCCTGCGCCCTGTGAAAGGCTTGGCACAAGACTGTCCAAATCCTGCGGAATACCAATGGTTATGTGCGAGTCCGCCACATCTTCCGCCTTCTGTGCAGCGCTTTCCTGCTCCGTACCAGAGCTTTCCGTACCCGCGGCAGCAGTCTGTGACTGTGCAATCTCACTAGAGCCTTTCGCCTCCTTATCACCTGCGCATCCGCCCAGTGCAATAGTCAGTGTAAGTAACATACTTACGAAAAGAACACTTTTTCCTCTCTTAGTCATGTTTTTTACTCCTTTTTTATTCTACTGTATTCAGTTGTAGTATGCCCATTCGAACCATTCTCATGTCCGACGGCACAAATGGCGTCAAGTACAATCGCATAGCGTATTGTCTCTAAGCCTGCCTAAATTGTATACAAAAAAGCGAAAAAAAACAAGGTTTTTCTCACACAAAGTTGTATTTTATTCCATACAAAAAAATTCGCCCAAACACCCCTATTCCAGCACCTTTTTCAACTCGTCCATAAATGTATTGATGTCCTTAAACTCCCTGTAAACGGAAGCAAAACGCACATACGCCACGGCATCCAGGTCCTTTAACTTATTCATCACCATCTCTCCGATGTCGCGGCTCTCAATTTCCTTCTCCTCACGGTTAAAAATCTCCGTTTCCACGGTGTCCACAAGCTCGTTGATGCTGTCAGCGCTGACCGGACGTTTATGGCACGCCCGCAAAATCCCCGCTTCAATTTTAGAACGGTCATACGTCTCGCGGTTGTCGTCCTTCTTAATAACAATCAGCGGAATGGTTTCTATTTTTTCATACGTCGTAAAACGCTTACTGCACTCATCGCAAACACGCCGTCTGCGAATGGAATTGTTTTCGTCTGCCGGTCTTGAATCAATGACTCTTGTATTTTCATGGTTACAGAACGGACATTTCATTTGTTTTTCCTCCATGTAACAGGCTCAATCATTCGGTTTCTCTTCATTTTCAGTATAAATTCGCTTTCAGCTTATGTCAACCCCATTCTTTCATTCCCATTTTGCGCGGTTTTACTTAAATATTACAATTCACGCCCACGCCAGCTTTTATCGGCATACAAGCTATTGAGGTGTGAATTATAACAGATTTTGCACACAAAATGCTAAAAGACAAGCATTTTGGCGCATGATTCCCACTATTTTGGTGGATGTCTGAACAGTAACTCTTAAATATCCACCAAAATCAAATCCGGTCCTACCTGACGGATACAGTTGTATGGTATAACAATCTTTGAATCGTCCGTCAGCATCGACCAAAGCCCTTTGCAGCCCGGAACGATAATCTTGCAGATGCACCCCTTGCACTCGTCGATTTCAAGGTCGCAGACATGCCCAAGCCGCTTGCAGTCCTTGATACTGATAACTTCCTTTTTCTTGAATTCGCTGTATTTCATAAATAAAATCCCCTTTTTGTCAAGTCTGCCTTATTATATACTATGCAGCGCCTGCCAAAAGGGGAATTCTTTTTATGGCTGAGTTTCTTTTTTCAAATCTTTTGCAAGATAAAACCGGATATATGCATTTAACGCCACCGCAAACACAAACATCACAACCGCCAGCACTTGCGACACCGCAATCTGCGTATGCGGAATCAGCAGCTGGTCCGTGCGCAGTCCCTCGACGAAAAATCTTCCGAGTCCGTAACCGCCCAAATAAACCAAGCACATCTGCCCGTGATATTTCTTATGTCTGTGCCAAAAGAGCATCACGATCAGCAGACACAGATTCCATGCACCCTCATATAAAAAAGTCGGGTGTACCTGTATAAAGTTCACGGCGCCATCCGAAGCCATCTGTGCCATTCCGTCCAAATGCGACTGCGCAATATCCGATGCGCGCACCGCATCAAACGGAAGACGCATTGCAAACAAAGAATCGGTAAAGCTGCCAAAGGCTTCCCTGTTGAAGAAATTCCCCCAACGCCCGATAATCTGCCCAAGCACCAGCCCGTACACACCGCAGTCGCCAATCTGATACGGCGAGAGCTGCTTGATTCTGCAATACACAAACAGCGTCGCAAACGCCCCGAGCACACCTCCGTAGATTGCAAGTCCGCCCTGCCTTGTGTTAAAAATGCTGAGCAGGTTATTCTTATATAAATCCCATGAAAAAATAACATAATACAGGCGCGCGCCGATTACGGAAAAAATCACGGCATAAATGGCAAAATCCCAAATAATGTCGGAATCCATTTTTTCAAGCTTCGCAATGTGAACTGCCATAAGTACCCCGCAAATCACGCCAAGCCCGATAATCAGACCATAAAAGGCAATCTGAAATCCAAAGACCGAAAAGCTTTTGGGAATATTCTCCAAATAAATCCCAAGATGCGGAAATGCAATGTCGTTTATCCCCATGTTAACCCTCCATTCTTACACAATCTGTAACGATTCCGTACCTCCATCGTTACAGGTATCAAACTATGCAAAACCACTTCGTGGCAGCTTGATGCATAGCACAATTCAAGTTATATCACGCACTTCGCAGCAAGTGCGCAGTGCTGCACGAAACCACTAACATAGCCCAAACATTTTGTCCAATTGCATTATACATTAAAACGGAATAAAATTACGTCTCCGTCCTTTACCACGTAATCCTTGCCCTCTAAGCCCACAAGCCCCTTATCCCTTGCCGCGGACAAAGACCCGTTTTCCAATAAATCCTCATAATTTACTACTTCTGCGCGGATAAACCCACGCTCGAAATCCGTGTGGATTTTTCCCGCCGCCTGCGGCGCCTTCGTTCCGACCTTAATCGTCCATGCACGGCATTCATCCTCGCCTGCCGTCAGAAAACTGATTAATCCCAAAAGCGTATAGCTTGCTGCAATCAGTTTATCCAACCCTGACTCTTTTAATCCCAGGTCCTCCAAAAACATCTGCTTTTCATCGTCATCAAGCTCCGCAATCTCCTGCTCAATCTGCGCACAAATCACAAAGACGCCAAAGCCTTCGCCTGCGGCATATTCCCGCACCGCTTTCACGCCCTCGTTTGACGCGCCGTCGTCCGCAAGATCGTCCTCCGCTACGTTCGCTGCAAAAATCACCGGCTTGTCCGTTAAAAGATTATATCCGTTACGCCAAACAATTTCTTCTTCGTCCTCCGTGACAAAACTCTTTGCAAGCTTTCCTTCCTCCAAATGCGCCTTAATGCGCTCCACAAGCGCAAGCTCCTTCGCCTGTGCCTTGTCGTTTTTCGCGCCTCTTGACACCTTCGCGATGCGGCGCTCCAAAATTTCAATGTCAGAAAAAATCAGCTCCAAATTAATCGTCTCAATATCCCTAAG
>CAMWNY010000300.1 GCA_947175775.1 uncultured Lachnospiraceae bacterium
CTTTTGGCACATTGCTTATGGAGCATCGACAGTAATGTTTCGGTGTAAGCCTTCCGCACGATTTCGCCTGCACCTTGCGTGACGCGTTCATCACAGGATAGCTCCATATCAATTGCGGCTTCTTTCTGCATTATCCATATGAAGGGATTGAACCAATGGACGGCATTGGCTGTTACGAAAAGCAGTTTCCAATAGAGGTCTCCCCGCTTCAAATGAACCAGCTCATGTTTCAAAATGAAAAATAGCTCCTCTGAGCTGTACCGCTCATTCGGCAAAACGACAATGGGATTCAAAAAGCCTATAATCATGGGGCTTCCGGCTTCGGGGGATTCCATTACCTTGACTGTGCGCACAATCTGCAATTCACGTTTTATTTCGCATACCTGACGCAATATGTGGGCATCCGCAATATTTTTGCCCTTTTTCATCACCCCACGCTTATAGCAGCAGTAGCTGATGAAATGTACAGATAGAAAAAGAATGCTGCATGTCATCCATACATAAGCCACCATATCAAGCATGGTAATACCTGTACTGCCTTTTCCGGACTGCAAGGTGCTCTGCATTACAATCGGAGTGGTCATCTGCTCTGGTATTTCAACAATAATCCGACCTGACGGTGTTGTATCACCAGTCGGAGCGCCGATATTTTTTTCTGGTTTCGACGGATTCTGCGTTCCGGCTTTTGACATCACGTCTGTAACGTGCTGTCCATTTAGTCCGTGAAAAGGGACGAGAAGCCGCAATGCGAGAAAAATCCAAATGAGATATTTCCACCTTGAAGCATACCGCCTGTTTAAAAGTGGTGAGAGTAAAATCAACACAATCACCATGAAACTAATTGAGATAGAAATGCCAAAAAGGGATAAAAATAAATTTGTCATCATTCATCCTCCAGATTGTCTAAGAAACTTCTAAGCTCTTCAATATCAGAGTCCTTTATCGCTTTGTCGCTGTATAGTGTAGCAATCATATTTTGTATGGAATTGTTGTATAGTTTTTCGAGAAAATGCCGGCTTGCGCCCGCCTTATAGGCATTTTCCGAAATAACCGAAGTGTATAGATTGCTTCCTGTTGAGCGGTCACAGCAGACAAATCCCTTGTCTGCCAGTCTTGTTAATGATGTCATCAGTGTGGAAAGCTGCCATTGTCTCCGTCCCTGTAACTCCTTTAAAATATAGTTTGAAGTTACGGGGACTTCACTATTCCAGATTACCTGCATAATTTCGAGTTCCGCTTCTCCAAGTTTTTTTTGAATAATTCCCATATAAATCCTCCATGCTGCCATTGGCGCTCAAATAGAAAAAGATAATGTTTTATCACGTTGTTATACGTCTGTATAATTTATTATACAAAGGTATAACAACATTGTCAAGGGCATATTTTGAAATCTGATAAGATATAGTAACAGTTCAGTCCAGGACTTTGCACTAGCTGCAAAGTCCGTGAAATAGCGTAGTGGCAGAGATGCATCAAGCCACCACGTAGTGGTTTTGCATGGCTTGATGCTCGTAACAGGAAGCCGAAGGCTGAACTGTTACAAGATATAGGCAAGAGGAACGAAACCTGTCATGTGCATTGTGCAGCTGCAAAGGGGAAAGAAAAGTGGATATGAAAAACACAGCCCCATCTGCTGAAAACAGATGGGGCTGTGTTTGTGGAACGGGCATCATATGATAGCGGCAGTATCATTACTTTGCACTGGCAATTTCATGTAATGTGGCAATGCCTGACTTTAATTTGCTGTAAGCTGTCAACAGTTCCTCATTGTTCATCGCGTCAAAGCTTGCATTCTTGTACTGATAATAGCATTTCTTTAACGCCTGATACTGGTCATAGGAGCTGTACTCATAATATAAACCAAGAACTGTGTTCGTGTTTGCGATGACAGAACGCATCATGCCTGCTGTAACGTTCACATCCTTATACAGCTTTACCGGTTTCGCGGCCTGTTTCTGCGCAGAGGTCTTGCCGTCGATGATATAGCAGTAAGAAGGATAAATTTTCTGGTCGCAGATGTTTGCACCGTTAAAGAGAATTGCATCTTTGAATGTCTGGACATAATAACCCTGCGACAAATTCTCGTTAAAGGCATAGTCAAGTGCGCCGTCGATCACGTGTGTCGGGTTTCCGATGGACGGATTGTGAATCATGCTGCAAGCTGCGCCGTTGTTATCCGTGAAGTTATAACCCAGCTCGAACGCTTCATGTGAGTGTCCGGAAATCCAGACAACATCCTTGTACTCCTCGAGCAGGCCGATAAAACGCTGCGCAGATGGCAGGCTCATGTCGATGGCGCCGCCATAATACGGATTTGTTAAATCGTCGCCAGGTCCGTATCCCTTGATCAGCGCGTGCTGGATAATGTAGATGTTCTTGCCCTTTCCGTAATTATTTTTCAGAAGGTTTTCTACCCAGTTGAGCTGCTCATCCGTAAATTCATCATATTTCGCCGGACGATAGCCGCCCTCAAGCGCCATAAAGATAAACAGGTCGCCTGTATTCGGCTCTGTAACAGAATAGTAAGGCTTAGCAGCCGACATCGTGCCCACGGAGCCGTCGAGACCGGTTCCGTTGATAAAAGCCTGTAATTCATAAGAAACTGCGTCATCCTGACGGACTTCATGGTTGCCGCCGGACTCGTAAATCGGATTCACATAATCGGACTGTGACAAAATCAGCTGATAAGCTTTCCACTCTTTGTCAAGGTTGGCAAGCTTGGCATTGGTAACCTGATCGCCGGAGGAGACGATAAAATCCACATTAAGGCTTGCGGCGTAGTTGAGCGCCTGCGCCCAGTGTGCTTCGGAGTACTCCCACCAGTATGCGGGCGTATCGCCGAAATGCTCCTCGTCAATATGGATATCGGAAAATGAACTAAATGTATAAAGGGCGTCGTTTGAGGAGTACCCGAGACGCTTGCCGGCAGGGATGTCAAAAACTGCCGATGCTGTTTCTACGGAGGGGTAATCTGTCAAGGACGCGTTCACAGCGATAACTTTTGTGCCGGCTGCCGGAATGGCTGTGTGATAACCGAAAGAAAAAGATTCCGTTTTGCCTGCGCCGACATTAAGTGTTGCAATCGGATAGTAGCCGCCAAGTGCCCCCGCATTGTTGCTCCAGTACAGATGGTAAGTGGCGTCTGTGGCGGAGGAAAGGGATAGAGTTCCCTCTGCATACCCTGCCTTGCCGGCATCCACGCCGGTAAATTCATATGTCAGGGCAGTTCCGGGCACAGCTGAAACCGGGACAGGTGTGGCTTCCGCTGCAAATGCGGTTCCTCCTGACGAAAGCATGAGCAGCGCGGCACATGATAGTGCGATTCGTTTTGTTCCTTTTTTCTGCATAGAAGAGTTCTGCATGAAAATTTCTCCTTTCGTAAAAAAATAGCTTCTCAAAATCTCCCTGCACCCATTTTTCGGGCTGCATAGAGACTTGGAGTGTCTAAAAATAATTATGAATCTATTGTAGCATATTCCTAAACAAAAAGCTATATTTCGCATAATTTCGGTAAAATGGACGAAAATATTTATGGTTTTTGTGCAATTCGTGTATGAGTGGGATTTGGGATGCATCTTTTGGTCAAAGAATCAACACGACGATATTACTGTCGGATGAATGATTGTCAGTGTTCTGTTTATAGTAGTATTAAAGAAACAGAACATGCAATGACACAAAAAGAGAATGGCTCGCAGATTTTGATTGAGGTTGTGGTACGGGCATGATATAATAAAAAGACATGATAACAGGAAGGGACAGACACCATTATGAATTATTATTTTATCGACTATGAAAATGTGCATGCAGACGGATTTATCGGGATAGAAAAGCTTGGGGAAAATGATATTATCTGTGTGATGTATACAGAGCAGAGTAAGGCGTTTTCACTGGAACTGGTGGAAAAGATTGCGCGGCAGAAAGTAAAGCTTGAGTCTTACAAGGCAGGCACAGGGGCAAAAAATTCACTTGATTTCCAGCTGGCATCTTATCTGGGGTATATGATTGCTAAGAGC
>CAMWNY010000301.1 GCA_947175775.1 uncultured Lachnospiraceae bacterium
CGCAATACGTTTATCCATAGCGTGGAAGAGGTCTTGAATGTGCCGAACAGACTGGCGGATATGCCGATGAAACTTGAAATTGTTATGCCGGATGGCGGCAGAAAAACGGTCTATATGCGGAAGCACTACAATTCGCAGCAACCGCACATCTCAGAGGACTTTGTAAAGCTCAATCAGGCATTTCTCGACTGCAAGGCAGTACGCGAGGTCACATTTGGAGACGCCGCGTGTCTTCTGTGCGATGCGAATCGGATTTTTGAGGTTGTGCGGCATGTGCTTGCGCCGAATCCGCAGTGCCTTGTTACGGAACCGTCGATTGACAGTGCACGATGGAGTGCATTGCGCGGTGTGTGAAATGATGATTGGAAAATGACAAAGCAGGTGATGCAAGAACCGCAGGGTTACATATACAAACTTTTTACGAGCGGCAGGGAGAAATCCCTGTCACTTTTTATGCTCACGGGCACCCAAAGGAAATATGTCATCAAACCGATAAATCGGTTCGCGCCGGGCACCCAAGAAAATATGTCATCAAACCGATAAATCGGTTCGCTGACGGGTGCCGGAGACGATATTCCCCCATTCGACTTGACTTTGCGACATGTGTGTCGTATAATGGTTTCAGACATATGTGTCGGAAAGTGGGGCGTATATGAATAAAAGAGGACAGGAAACAAGAAAACAAATAAAGAAATGCGCATGTTCATTGTTTTCAGAAAAAGGTTTTAAGCAAGTGACAATGAAGGATATTTGCGAAGCTGCAAAACTAAGCAGAGGCGGTTTATATTGCCATTATGACAGCACAAGACAAATCTTTCAGGAGATTATTGACGACATGACTCATGAGCAGGATAATGAGATTGATTCAAGAATCGAGCAAAATCATTCGGCAGTAACTATTTTGGATGAAATCTTAAACAAGTACGAAAATGAAATGCTTGACAGTCAATCTTCATTAAGTATAGCAATTTATGAGTATTTTAGTATTCCTGATAAGACCAGTCAGAATAATACATTATATGAACAATACTTAATTTCAGCAAATACATGGAAGAAGCTAATACAATATGGGATGGACAGACATGAATTTAATGAAGTAGATCGTTGCGCAGTATTTGATTTAATTGTGTTTTCGTATCAAGGGGTAAGGATGTACAGTAAACTTATGCCTATGGATAAGGAAACACCTTCCAGAATAACAAAAGAAATAAGAAAAATATTAGTGAAAAGCGGCAGTAATAGCGATATAATTTAAATGTTTTAAAACGCAATATTGTTCTTTCAATTAATGCAATAAGGTGGTGTGATTAATTTGAAATTAAAAATTATTGGCAGCGGCGGCATGTCAATTATTCCAAGCTCATTTTGTAAATGTAAAATTTGTGAAGAAGCTAGACAAAAAGGCGGGAGGTATGAACGGTTAGGACCAAGCCTGTATATTGACGATATAAAAATGTTGATAGACACACCCGAAGATATTGCGGTAGCCTGCAACAGACAAAGAATATCGGAAGTGAAACACCTGTCCATTTCCCATAGTGACCCAGACCATGTCAGGGGTATTCGAATTGTTGAAAAGATAGGTTGTGACTTTATTAAAGGAACGAGTATGCCTGTTAACTTTTATGCTCTTCCAGAGGTTATTAAAGATATAAACCAAATGAACCGTGACTGCTTTAAATACTATGGTGATGTTCTTCATTGTGTTTCTGTTAATGAAACATCGCATATAAAAATAGATAATATTGACATAGATTTAATCAACAATAACCCAAGCCGAAATATCACTTTTTATGTTCTGAAAGAGCATGAAAAAAAGGTTATCTATGCCTGTTGTAATCCGAAACCTTTTGCTCATAATGATTTATATTTTGATGCAGATATTTTGATTATAAGTATGGTTTCTGATGATGGCATATTGAATGATGGAACGAGCCTTATGGATACGCCTTTGAAAGATGAAATATTCACTTTGGATGAGATTATAGAACTGAAAGACTATTATAGAATCAAGAAGATTATAGTTACGCATATTGATGAAATATGGGGAAAATCATATGGCTATTACAAGGAACTTGAAAAAGAACTTGATAATATTTTATTTGCTTATGATGGTATGGAAATCATCATTTAAAAATATATTGCCTGCATAGTGATATGGATATTATTAGTGTAAGACCATCAGAAAGAAGAAAAGGATATGCTGCTGAAATATTAAAACAAATCTGTCTTGCTGCGCGCAAACACGGTCTGAAACAGTTGCAATTATCAGCTGAAAAGAACAATACTGCCTCCATAAAAACAATTGAGAAAAACGGTGGAAATTATTGCAGGAGCTTTACTGTTGAAAATGAGGAAGCATATGTATATTTAATAAATCTTTAAGTGGGATAATATCGTGCTGCATAAAATAGAATTTGCCATTTGAGGCAGTTCCCTGAGGTATTATTTTTCAGTAAAACGGAGGTGTAGATTTTCAATGAGTAAATACGATTTTTTTTGGAACACAATGGAGCGATGCGATTGGTCAAAAGAGGGCGACGATGACAAGGTACTTGCGCCTGTTGTTAAATATTTATCAAATCAGGACGATACCGCAATCTTTGAATTTGACGATTTAATGTCCGAACTGCTATATCATCTTGATACCAAAGAACTTGCGGATCAATGCGAAAAGGCAGAATCATACATGAGTGACGACTCTTTTCTGTATTCAAGATGCGTTGCGCTGATAAACGGTCCTGCGTATTATGAAAAGGCGAAAGCCGGAAAAAAGAATGAACTTTGGACAATGGAATTTGAAGCTCTTTTGTACATCCCGCAAAGAGCATGGGCAAAAAAACATAAAAAATCAGAAGGCGATTACCCGCACATTGCACCATTGAGCTATGAAACAGGCAGCAACACAGAAGGCTGGAAATAAGGAACTAAGGGCAGCATATGAAAGGAACAAAAATGAGTATAAAAATATTACCTGCATATCGTTATCCAAAAGAAGTAGCCGCATTGTTTTCCGAATACACGAATATGTTAATCGAAGGCGATGCGTCTTTCCAAAAATATTTGGAGATTCAAAATTATGATGCAGAATTGGACCATTTAGAAACAAAATACGGACAACCCTTTGGAAGGCTATACATAGCATACTGCGATGACACATTAGCAGGTTGTATCGGGTTAAGAAAAATTGATGATGAAAACTGCGAAATGAAACGCCTTTATGTAAGACCGGAATTTCGCGGGAAACGGATAGGAAATCAGCTCGTTCAGAAGGTTATTGACGATGCAAGGGAAATCGGCTACGCGCATATGCTGTTGGATACGCTGCCGTTTTTGCAGAGCGCTATTCATATGTATAGACAATATGGATTTTATGAAATTCCAAGCTATAATGACAGCCCGATGGATACGTCGATTTATATGCGGTTGGATTTGTAAAGAAAAGTAGGGAGATGAATGTGTTGCGTTGCTATAAGTTACACCTATTGTGAGATTAGACTTATCTGATTTTGATTGAAATACCGCAGGAAATGGCTTCCCTGCGGTATTTCAACTTGTATGAATGTACTTACCGTATAATGACTATCATGTTTTCATTGATACCTTGTCAGTAAATGTATTTACTGTATGTTGTGGTTTATAAATCATCCTGTATATTCACCAACATATATCCAGTCACCTTCCCAAGTATCAATAGAAGCATTGTAAAGCCGCTTATATATCTTCCCGTTTTCGACCTTATATATCCACCTTTTTACATCAGATCTAGGGGAAAATGTTTCTCCGTATCGATCTACGGAATTGACTTGATTCGAAGCGAATGTAGTGATTGCAGGCTGTAAGGAACATACAGACAAAGTTAATGCTAATGTTGCAATAGAAATAATTTTTTTAATTTTCATGTAGTGGTTCTCCTTTTTTATTATATATTTTTATCCCTTTTGGATAATTTTCTAAAGAGTCAACAGTATCAAAATATGTTCCGTTAATATAAACTT
>CAMWNY010000302.1 GCA_947175775.1 uncultured Lachnospiraceae bacterium
GTTTTCGGCTCTGCTTTCTGCGGGAACAGTGTTTCCGTAAGTCCTTTTGTTTCAAAATGCTCCCCGTCCGATATGATAATCTCGTCCTTATCCGCGTCAAATTCTAAGGAAAACGACAGCTTATCCCCCTGCTGAATGTATGCATAATCCGCCTCCGAAATCCGCTTTCCATACTGTCCCATTTCCACAAAGGGTTTATCACATTCTGCGTAGGCTTTGCATAGCGCATCTGCGTCAAGACCGCTGGTATTCTCATAAAAGCGCTGTTCATCGTACATCTTCGTATAGAAAATGCTTTTCGGCTCCTTTTCCCTCGCTTCACGCACGCCTGCAAGATATTCCTCCACCCGTGGAAGATAACTTTCCAAAGTTCCTGTCTTCTGCGGCGTAATCGGATTGATGTCAACCTTAACATCTCCTATATACATTCCGTCATCATTATTAAAAGCGTTAAACAAATCGTCCTCCCGCTCATTTGTGGAAAGCTCCACTACCACATCAAGGTCTGAACCGTTCCTTTCAAGTCCCCTGCATCTGCTCCCTGATACGGCAACACCCACAACTTTCGCAACAATGGCATAATCATCAATCTTTGCCTGCACATGGCATTTCACGGCATCCTCAATCTCTGACGGGTTCATTTCGCATATGTCGTTAAAAAGTTCATTTGTCTTTTCCTTAAAATTTTCCACGATATTCCCCTGCAAAATTTCCGGCACAATGCGGTTCGCTTCCTCAACTTTTTCCATTAATCCGTCATAATCAATCGGTATTAATTCGTCATTATCGCCAATATTGCCCCTTGCGCCGTTGTCAAATGGGTTTTCTTTCAAATCCTCCACAATGTTATTAAGCGCGTCACGGATACTCACATCAGGATTGTCATATACGCCGCCGTCGATTTCCTTATAGTCCATGCCCATAATGGAATAATCATAGCCGCCCTCTGTTTCCTGTATGCTGATATAGCGGTCTGCAATCTGAAACGCAAGCTCTTTTTCCTCCGCTTTCTCCGGCTCTGTCTGCTCCTGCTTTTGGTCACTGTGTCCTAAAGTGTCACCGCTGTCCTCTAAATATTTTTTCATATCTGCAAGAACCTGTTCCGTTTCATCTCCGAGGTCAATGATTTCGTCGCCGTCATCAATATCCGTTAATTCCAGTATTTCTGTTGATTTCTCCGACTTGTCCTGTTCTACCTGTGCTTCCGTCTGCTCCGCTTCTAACTTCGAATCATTCTTTATTATAGAATGATTTTCATTCTGCCCTAAAGTATCTGCTGTTTCATTCTGTGGCATTTCTGCCCCTGCCTTTTGGTCAATATGTCCTAAAGCTCCTGTTTCAATTTCCATTCCTGCCCTTTGGTCACTCTGTCCTAAAGTATCTGTTTCCATCTCCTGCGGTTCTTTCTGAATGGAAATATCTGCTTCCTTTTCACGCGCCAAAACATCCCTGCGGAATACATTAATAAAACCGTCCAAGACTGTCGGGTGGCTGCTTACAATTAACTCACTGTTCCTGTCCCTGCCATGCAACATATCTTCGGGAATATAAAACTCCGCCGCCCATGATTTGTTATCCCTTGAAAACCGTCCGTCCCACGGCAACTGTTGTAACGTGTTTGCAAGGACAAAGGCGAGGCGTTCCGAACCGTATTCCTCTACTACAGGTTTAACGGCTTCTTTATTAAGATGCTTACCGTCATAATTCTGCCGGATTGCTTCCACAACTGCCTGACTGCATTCTTTATCAAGTTTCCGAGATGCCCTGTATTCGTCCAGTTCGCCATGATCGTCTGCATAACTGAATGTATGGCGGTAAACGGCTGGATAGTCTGTTTTCTCTGTATTTTCTCCCTGTGGCACTTCCAACTCCGGCTTTTGGTCACTCTGTCCTAAAGTATCCTGCTCTTTTCCATTTTCCAATTCATGCATAAAATCGGGCAGCTTGGTAAACCCGAAAGAATCTACAAAGTGCGCGCTGTTTTTCCCGTTTTCATGCAGTACGACAATATCACTGACGGAAAGGGAATGCCCTTTAAAATCTTCCGGGTTGGCTGTATTGAATTTCAAAAAAACATCTCCAAGTTTCTCATTCTGCGTATCTCCCTCAATGTCAGCAAGTTCCCCTGAATAAATCAGGTTATAGTTCTCCGGCACAATCGCATCAAAGTTGTCTTTAGTAATTCCCCTTTCCATTAACGACGCCGTACCTTCAAAGCGGAACTGATCCAGCTCCGGATTATCCTTTAGCTGGTAGATGCCATATCTGTCGGAACTGCCATACAAAAGCTGCGCCTCCTTATTGGCGCTGTTCTCCGCAAGTTCCGCCTGCATGGAGCGGTACTCTCTTTCATTCTGCCAATCCAGCCATGCTGGATTTTCGCCTTTTTCAATTCCGAAAATACCATCATGCCCTGCAATCTGATCCCTGTTCTCTGCCGCCGCTTCCGAGCCGTCCCCATAGAGCAAGTATACGGGCAGGTCATGGTCAAACAGTTCCAATGCGCCCTCTTTTGTAAGTGGGAGCATCTCATCTGCAAAATAACCGTATTCGTGCATTTCGGACAGCCCCACCATGCTGTCAGGCAGCGCATCAATCTCCGCCTGTGCATCTATGACGGTCAGCGACTCATTGACAGGCTCGTTTTCAATTCGGTATGCCAGTGTTTCCGCCAGTTCTTTTGTTTTTTCGTAATTATCCAGCTTGTATCCGTAATTTACGATCAGATTTCTTTCATCAGGCGTGAATACCGCCCTTCCATGCTCCAAACGGTGTACAATGGACGCCGCATATTCCATGCCAGACAAATCCTTTTCAAGAAAAGCCGCTCCCTCTTTTAAGTCCACCGCAATATCAAAAAATTCCGGCAAGCCTTTATTCCTGCCATTGCTTACAATAATGGGAACATATTCCGCACCGTTTTCCTCAAGAAAATCCTGTATGTTTCCGTCCCAACTGTTTTCGTCCAACGTCGCCAGTTGATAGGCAAGGTCAAGAACCTGTTCCTGTGTCATATTGGTAATCCTGTCAATCTCATATTCTGCACTATCCTGATACATGATTTTCAGAACCACATCGCTGTCTTTGATTGGCTCAATGGCTTTTTTATCCATTTCCTGCTCATATTTCACATCGGTTATCACATGGGTGTCGGTGTTATAGATGTAATCCACATGAAATTCCGCCACTTCCTCTGACCGTTCATCGCCCAAATGAACGGTTTCCGCACCTTTCCCTGCAAGATAAATTTCCACGTTCTCCCTGTCCGCATTAGTCATTGCAAGCAGGCTGTCCATTAACGCCGTCCCCTCCATGCCCGTTACACCCACAATATTAAAGCGGGAACGCTCGGTGTTGGTAACAGCAAGGATAAACTCCTGAACCTGTTCAGCCTGTTTATCCAAAGGACGTGAAATTTCTTTTTCAGCCTTTAATTCCTGTAACTGCGCGTCAATTCCCATAATAAGCTCCGATGCTGTCCTTCGGATTATATCAAGGGAGGATTTCAGTTCCTCCAGCCTGCCTGCAATTTCTTCTATTGTCAGTTTTTCCACTTTATTTACTGCATTTCCATTTATATCTGCCATATAAATCCTCCATTCTTACCAAATTCGCCGTGTGAAAAATTTATTTTTCACACTTCCCTCCATAAAAGCAGAAAACAGACAAGTTACCCTGTCTGTTTCCGTTGTTGATATTTTAAACTGCCTCCTATAAACATTCCGCTTTGCTTTTCGCCGCTTCCTTATTCGGCGCTTTGCTCTGCTGTTCCACTTTCGCCTTCATCTGCGACAGCTTATCCTTTACCGATGAGCGCCCGCCCTTTTCTGCCTCTTTTTCAACGTTAAAACGCGCTGAGAGTTTATCCAGTTTTTCCAGCGCACGGTCAAGCGTGTCAATGCTTTTCTGCAGGCGCGCCGCTACGTCCTTAATGCGCTTGTTGATTATCCTCGTCAGTGAAACGCCCGGCTTTTCGTCAGACAA
>CAMWNY010000303.1 GCA_947175775.1 uncultured Lachnospiraceae bacterium
ATTATGTAACTATAAACATTAAAATCATATACATTAATTCTAAAGAAAGTAAGAGGGTATGTAAATGGGAATCGGAAAGGGAAAAGCAGTACTTATGAAGGCAGTCTCAGAATTAAAGGAGGCTGATTACTCCAAAGAGCCTGAGTTAAGCAAGATTTACCGGCGGCTGCTTGGCGGCAGAAAACAGTTTGCGGAGGTTTTTGAAAAAAATATCAAGGCAGTCATGCAGATCAGTTCTCTTGACTTGACGATGCAGCATCAAACAGATAAAATTATGGAAATATCCCGCAAGGTGACAAAAGCAACCGAAACGCTTTTCGGTACGTCTGCCGGCTCGTCGAACAGCCAGCACGAAGAGCTGACAAACAACATTATTAAAATCTCTGAGAAAACAGACGAAGTTTACCAAAAAATAGAATCCGGACAAACGGAACTGACCATGATTAAGGAGCTTTCTGATCAGACAATTGAGGTTTCCCGCGAAATGAAAAAAGATATGGATGAGCTTGTGAACATTATCAACCGTATCAGCACCGTTGTCGCAGGCATCGATTCAATTTCCCTGCAGACAAACCTGCTTGCGCTCAATGCCTCCGTAGAAGCTGCAAGAGCAGGGGAAGCGGGAAGAGGTTTTGCGGTCGTTGCCGGTGAAATCCGGGAACTTGCAGAAGAAACACAAAAGATGACAAAAAGTATGGAATCTTTTGTGGATGATATGAAAAATGCTTCCAAGAAGAGCGTAACAAGCTCTACAGATACCATCGAGTCATTAGCGTCCATGACCGACAAAATCAAAAATGTATGGGAATTAAATAATGAAAGTCAGAGCCACGTTTCCAACATCAACGAATCGATCAGCTCCATTGCCGCTGTCAGCGAAGAAATCAGCAGTTCTATGGCAGAGATGGAGCACCAGTTAATGGAAAGCTCAAACTTTATGCGTCAGGTCGGAGAAGATCTGCACGAGGCTACAAGGCCGGTTGTTGACATCGAAAAAACGCTTGATGATACAGTAAAACAAATGGGCGATATGACAAAAGATGCATTTTTCCATTTGGAAAAACAGGAATTTGCCGAATATATGAAAACTGCTATTTCATCTCACCATACATGGCTTAACAATTTGAAAAAGATGATTGACAGCAGAACGGTTACGCCATTACAGCTTGACTCCTCAAAATGCGGATTTGGTCATTTCTACTATGCCATGACGCCGGACATTCCCGGTGTTCTGCCAATATGGGAAGGCTTGGGACCAAAGCATCAGAAATTTCACCGTTACGGCGCCAGTGTAATCAGCGCAATCAATAGCGGTGATTATGCAGAAGCGGAACGCGTCTACTATGAGGCAGCAAATTATTCCAAGGAATTGATTTCCGATATGGAGAAAATTCTTCAAATTGCAAATACATAAATCAACTTAAGACACAGGGCTGGTTTACACCAGCCCCATTATTTTCACATAATCTTCTGTTTTATCCCGCATAATACGCAACCCTTGATCCAGCTTATCCAACGGCAGCCTATGCGTTATTATATTATGAGGAGAAATACACTTTTGCGAAAGTTTATCAAGAACAAAATGCCAGTCATCATTTAAATCACGTGTAAATGACGAATTCCATGTTCCCGTTAGCGTCAGCTGATTTCGTAGTATTTTCCAATACGTATTTTTTTCCAATTCCATATCCGAATAAGGATTGCCTGTCAAAACAATCTTCCCGGCAAAAGCTGTGTTGTCTACCACCTGCGCAACGGTATCGTTCTTTCCAACACATTCAAAAAACACACGAACACCTTTTCCATTCGTGCATTCCATAAGCCACTGATCAACATTATGTTTTTTGCTGTCGCAGTAACATCTCTCCTGCAATCCCATATTGATTACTATTTCTTTTTGAAAGTCTTTATTCCCAATCACAAACACATTTTCAGGATTAACGTTTTTATTATCCAATAAAAACATTAACAGCAACAGCCCTATTGTACCCAGCCCGTAAACCGCAATTGTATCTGAATCAGATAGTTCAATGCGTCTCATCGCATGCACGGCAACCGCCATGGGTTCCAACATTGCCGCTTCTTCATAGGATACATTATCAGGCAGTTCAATCAAATTCCATTTTGGCACTGCAACATACTCTGCAAATCCACCGTTACTGCGTGAACCCAAATAATTGTAATTCCTGCACATTTCATATTGCCTGTTCCTGCATGGATCACAGTTCCTGCACGGTATCAAAGGAAAGACGCCCACCCTTTTTCCTGTCCCAACTACCTGCCCTGAAAACTCATGACCGATAATAAGCGGCATATTATGGGCCCCATCCCGAAAAGTACGTGAAATGTCTGAACCACAGATACCCGCTGCCTTTACCGATACAACCACTTCATCCGCATTTGGCTGCGGCATATCCATTTCCTCAAATCGTATATCACCTGCTTTGTACAATACCCATGCCTTCATCTGCAGCTCCCTGCCATCCTTTCTGCTTTATAATTTCCTCAAAACGCTCCAAATCCTCTGCTGTTGTAATCTTAAAATTACCTTCATCTCCTGCGATCATAACCATATCCAATCCTGCCAGCACCGCCGGTTCTGTCGAACCATTGATTTCCAGGATCTTATCAGGACACAACATCTTGTTTGCCTCATAATATTTCCCGATTTGGAACGCCTCCGGCGCTTGTCCCGCATAAACTTCACTCCGATTGATCAACGCGCTGATTTTCTTTCCATCCATGCTTCGATATATCGTATCCTTCATCGGAATTACGGGCACCACACCATCATGACCCTGCACCGCCTCTAAGCACTCTGTCACCATCCGGCTTGAAAGTAATGGTCTTGCCGCATCATGTACCAAAACAATCTGCGAATCATCCGCATATTTCCTAATATCCGTCAGTCCGTTACAGATTGAAAGCTGCCTGTTTTCTCCCGGTAATGAAAAGCCTTGAAACTTCTTATTCTTATCATACGTTTCCAAACATCTTTCTATTATTTGATACCACTGTGGCGCCGCAACAATCTGTATCCTGTCAATCTTTTCATGGACAGACAACCGTTCAATGCAATAAGAAATAACAGGTCTGTCATAAACTTCTATATACTGTTTGGGAATATCTGCTCCCAAGCGAGCGCCCTTACCACCTGATAAAATTAATGCAACCGCCATCTGTCCATCTCCACTCTAAACCATTTTATTATGCGCAAATCATTATATTAGGACTTATTGTATTTGTCAAATGAATCAAAAAGCATATTCCATACCGTAAGATACCTGAAACCAATATTTGTCATCCCTAACGGCGTACCCACTTTCCAAATCCCAGCATCGACTTCTTATAATTCTTCAGCTCTTCCTTAGCCTCCTGATGATCGCCTGCCTTCTGCAAAAATGCAACGCCTCGTTCAATGTCCTCCGCAACGCCAAGCCCGCGCGCAAAAATCATTCCGCGCAGATAATCTGCCTCCCAGTAATTCCAATCTACCTGATCCAAAAACATACGTGCCCTTGTGTAGTCCTGCGGCGTCCCATATCCATAGAAACAACACTTGCCTAAATAAAAAACACCCCACTTACTGCCTTTATCATAAGCATACGATAACAGTTCAAACGCTTTATTATAATCTTGCACAACGCCTCTTCCAAAAAAGTACGCCTTCCCCAAACGGTTATGACTGTCGATATGCCCAAGCGGAAGCTCCTTCTGAAAACATTCAACAGAATATGCTTCATTTTTTGCCGTGCCGATTCCCTCGGCATAACAGCGTCCCACATCGCACCACGCGCCGGGATGTCCGCCGTCCGCCGCCTTTTGGAACCACTGCAGCGCTTCCTCTTTGCGTCCTGCCTCCTCCAAATCCTCTGCATAAATTGCCTGATGAAGCGGATGGCCGTACTCCGCGCCAATCCGGAACAAATCCCTTGCCTTTGACGGATCCGGCTTTATAATATCCTCATCGCCCTTTGTATAG
>CAMWNY010000304.1 GCA_947175775.1 uncultured Lachnospiraceae bacterium
TTTAAAAACTGCGGTGTCTCATCGCTGCTCGTCTTTCGGATAAATTTCCCCACACGTGTAATCCGCGGATCATCTTCCATTTTGAACATCAGTCCCTTTACCTCATTCTTCTCCTCCAGTTCTTTTTTGCGCGCCTCCGCATCAATATACATCGAACGGAACTTCCATATTTGAAAACGCCTGCCGTTTTTCCCTACCCGCGTCTGCGAAAAAAACACGGGTCCCGGCGAATCCAGCTTGATTGCCAAAGCCACAAACGGTGTGATAACACCTGTTATGATAAGTCCTGCCGCCGCTCCTAAAATATCAATCATACGCTTTACCAACAGTCTTCTCGAATCCATCGTCTTTAATGCAAACGAAATGACGCTGTACCCCGCCATCTTCTGTACATATGTGTTCGGATTGGCGCGGCTGAAAATATCCACATTGTAATGGCATACCAGCCCCATCTCCTCAAAACGCTGTATCATATCGCGTATCTCAAGCGTCGGCACGCCGGGCAGACAGATAAACACCTCGTCCACAAGCATCTGCACGACAACCTCGTAGAGCCGTTCCTTCGATGCCACCACCGGCACGCTTTGGATACTGCTCCCCACCCTGTCGGCGTCGTAAACCGCCGCCGCCGTGATGTCATAGTACCATTCCTTACCTTTCATCAGACTGTCAATCACTTCGCCCGCCATAATGTCAAGCGTTACCACCAGCATTTTTGTACTGCTCTCACTTTTTCTGTAGTATTTCCACATCGCCTTCTTAAATGCCATATGCACCGCATATGTAATCAGGATGTTCAATACCAAAAAGATACCGTAAATCAGCCGGGAAAAATCATACGACTGCTGCGTGAGATAAAGCACAACGACAAGCCCTACGACGAGAATCAGCGTATAGCGCACCGTATAGTAGAGCTCACGCAGCCATCCCCGGTAGAAAAAATTGCTGTTCGCATCCAAAAACAGGCTGTACAAAAGGCAGAGCACTATGATATAAGCGCCCACGGTAATGTGAAAATCCCTCGGATACCGCTCCGGGTGAATAATGTGAAACCGGATATACACGGAGCAGGCATAGGAAACAAGCACACAGAACAAGTCCATGATTAAAATACTGTATGTTTCTATCATTTTGTTTTTTCTTCTGACATTTTCCATTGCTACAACCGTGCCCTTTTCTCAGTTCGCCTCCTGCCTGTACAAATCCGGCTACAGCTCGGCAAACTGCCTGATGCTTCCCAATATCTCACTTTTTGTGCATATGTAATTCTCGCTGCCGCCAAATTTAGGAGCATGCACCGACATTACATCATGCGTTTCCAGCTTCTTCTTTATGGTATCTTTTGCCGTCTTCAAAGGAAGCTCTTTTCCGGTCAGACAGTGATATAGCTCTCCTGCCGTTATCGGCTCTGATGTAAGATTCACAAGTGTCAGCTGCTCCGCAATCGCCGTCTGGATGTCCTCCCAAATACGGCTGAGCGGATAAAACTGATACGTTGCCGCACTGTCAGTCTCCTGCATTCTGCGCTCGTCGGCAAACTCCTTAATGCGATTATGTTTAAAATTCAGCCCATACGGCGTCGCAAGCCGTAAAATCAACGCATTCGGATAATATTTGCGCGCCCATTCCTCAAAATAATAACGATTTAAGTTGTACGGCAGAACTTCCTTTTTATCGACCTTATCGCTTCCAACCGCAAACACCGAGTTTTCCTCATCCACACCGACCGGATTTTTGTATACTTCCGTACTCGAAATCAGCACAAGCTTATACGGATTAATCTTTTTAATCGTCTCCTGAGCCGCCAGCACCATCTCCAAATGCTGGTACGGCGCCCGCTCCGCAAGCCTTCTGTCGGGCTTAAGTCCTGCAAAAATCAGCACATCCGGTTCCAAACCGTATGCCTTTTCTATATTTTGTGTATTAAAGATGCCGTCTATACGGTTACTGGCACGCACATAAATATTGCTGCCTACAAATCCCGTGTATCCTGCCAATGCGATCATAAGTTTTCTCCTCCTTCTGATTGCGTATTATCGTGCGATAGCACGTCCCAAAAATAATACCGCGGTCTGCGTTTTGTTTCCAAATAGTTTCGCCCCACATATTCCCCGATAATGCCAAGCGACAGCAGAACTGCTCCGCCAAGCACCCAAATAGACATCAGAATGGATGACCAGCCGTCAATCGTATATCCGAAATAATGTTCGTACACAATATGGATAACCATGCCAAATCCCACAAGCAGCGCCAAAATACCCATACCGAACACCATCCGGATCGGCTTAATGCTAAAAGACGTAACGCCGTCCGCCGCCAAGGTCATCATCTTTGACAGCGAATACTTCGATGTTCCCTGCATTCTGGGAAACACGTCAAAATGCACGACAGAGGACTTCAGTCCAATATCCGGTATAATCCCCCTGAGAAATAAATTAACCTCGCCGTACTCGGAAAGCGCATCAAGCGCCTTCGCACTCATAAGACGGTAGTCTGCTGAATTTTCATAAATATTCGCGCCCATAAACCGCATCACCTTATAAAACAGGGTCGCGGAAAATTTCTTAAAAAACCCGTCCGTATTTCTTGAATTACGGACCCCGAAAACCACCTCACTCCCGCTCTCATATTCCTCTATAAACAGCGCAAGCGCATTAATGTCCTGCTGTAAATCCGCATCAATAGTAATCGTGTAATCACAGTAATCCTTCGCGTACAGCATGCCTGCAAGAATTGCATTCTGATGACCTCTGTTGTGGGCAAACCGCAGTCCTGTTATCTCTTCATGCTCATGATAAAGCTGCGTAATCAGTTCCCATGTTTTGTCTCTTGAACCGTCATCCACAAAAACAATACGGCTTTTCTTTGACACAGTCCCGCTCTCTCTAAGCGCATCCAGCTTATCCAAAAGCGACTTTGCTGACGGCAAAAGCGCCTCCTCCTCATTATAACAGGGCACTACAATGTAAAGTATCCCTTTTTTTCTGTTTTCTTCCACTGTTCCACCCCTTCTGCCGGTAATCTTTTGCTCTCCTTCTATCATAATACAATCCGGTCCCAAATGACAACAGAATTTATTCGCACATCTTCACGACCCATACGCCGCCAATCTTCTTCACACTGCCATCCGACGGATAAACGCTCATTTCCTGATAATCCTGCGTCTCCATAATCGCCTTTTTCTCGCCGTCGCTTAACAGCGCTGTTTCATAGCCTACAAAAATCTTGATAAAATTGTCCCGCACGCCTGACGTAATCAGACCGTTTTCCAGTGCCACGCCATCCAAAGAGCGCAAATCCTCCGAATCGAGCACATCAATCTCAACACTGCTGGGATTGTCTTTATAATAAAACTCACCGAGTATCGTAAGCGCATCCCCCTGCGCAAAACCTTCCGTTGTCTCCGCAAAAGCAATCACACGGTTAAAGTACGACGCAACCCGCTGTGACGCCAAATCCGTCCGCAGATATGCCTTGTTCGTCAGCAGGTAATCCGTATAACAGCTTAACGCAACTGCAGCAACAGTTGCCGAAGTCAATAAATAACATACGTATTTTTTAATTTTCTCCATGCGAAGCGCACTTCCCCACTCCTTTAGGCAATACTCCAAAAGCGCAAGCACAAGGACATCAATCAATACATACGAATACAGCATCAGCATCGAATAATCGACCTCAGGCGCCATAAAATAAACAAACGCCGCCGCTAGCGGCACAAAACCGCACACCACAATCAAAAGCACAAGCTTTAAAATATCCTGATACAGCTTCTTTTTTATAACAAGTGTTATGAACAAAATCACCGCAAGCACACAGACTGCAATATTTGCCGCCTGCTTTGTACCCGTCATAAACGCGAACGGCTTCCAAAGGAAAAATTCCAAAAACCGCTTATAGCAGCGCGCAATCAGTATCTGCATCTGCGAAGGCGCAATCTGTCCCATATACCCCACTCCA
>CAMWNY010000305.1 GCA_947175775.1 uncultured Lachnospiraceae bacterium
ACAGGCAGAGTATCTGGTAGTGGCCGTAGTTCCCGCCGTCCTCCTTTGCCTTCTTTGCCGCCCATGCGCCCGCATTGATGTATTCTTTCGCGTGCCTGTAAAGCGTCCGCTGGTCTTTCCCCATGCGCTCCTGCGCACAGTCCGCCGCGTACTGCGTGCGCTGCTTTCCATCGTATTTAAGGAAGTTCCTGACCGCGTTGCCGCGCTCCACGCCCCTGTAATACTGTTCGGGGAAGTTTTCAATGTACCAGTCAAGAGAGACGCCCACATACCAAGGCTCCTTTGCGTCCTGCTCTGGCGTCACGTCCGGCATGTCCGCCTGTGACTGCAGCTCCTGAAGCTGTGCGTATGTCTTCCTTGCTTTTGGACTTAAGGAGTTTACTGCGATAAGAATCCTATCTTTGCCACCGCTTTCTGATGTTTCCTTTTTCACTTCATACTTGCAATTATTACGTTGCGTTTTCTTTTTTATTGTTTCGTAGCTTATCTCTTCCAATCGTGCCGCTTCATCTAGTGTCACATATGTTTCCAATGTCATCCCTCCTAGGCTACATCCATACCCAGTATCTCCATGATCTTCCTGCGGTACTTGATGCCGGAGCGTCTGCCCGTACAGATCAGGCTCATATACTGCGGCCTGACGTTGAGCAGCGCCGCCAGCTCCCTGCTTGTCATGCCCACGTCAATGAGCCTCCTCTTCACTTTCTTCCCAAATTCCACGTTTGCCTCTACGTCCGCTGTCATCCTTGCACCTCCCGCTATTTTGTACTTGTATTTCTGTCTCATGTATGATACGATACAGATAGGTTTTTTGTGCAGGTAAACACCCGCACGGCTGCCGTTCCCGCGGCAGCTATTTTTTGTCCCTTTTGTCATCATCGCAATACTGTCCATCTTCGTGATCCTGTTGTTTCTTTGTCTGCGCAGCCATTGCAAGAATCGTCTGCAGGAAGTCAGGTTTGGGTTGGTTCTGCCGGTCAACTGATGCGATTATCATTATGACCGTTCCGGCACATTCGGCTGCAAGCCCTGTATTTCCGGTTTCATTAAACGCCAGCTCGCGTGAGTAAAGATATGCCAGCGTGAGGTTTTCTACATATTTTTTATTCATGACATTTTTTCCTTTCTGCTACAGTGCTGCCAGAACATCTTTTATGATGGCATATCCGGAATCCCCCTCAATGTTCACACACCTGCCCGTCCCATCCTTAAGCCGGATGCTGACCATTTTCCTGTCCCCGCTTAGTACCAGGTCGTCTATGTCACTTCCCATTCTTGTAACCTTCAACAGTTCCGTCAGCCTTCTGACTATTTTAGCCTTATCCTCCCATCCGGGTTCAGGCTCGTACTCCTTACCGCACCAGTCGTGATATCTTTCCATGCATCCGGTTCCGTTATAAACCGTGTCGCACCGACCGTATGCCTTCTCGCAGACACCACAGGAAAAAACTGTGTCTTTTACGGCTTCATCCATATCTGTATCATCAACCAGTTCTCTTAACTCCTCTTCATCCAGCGCGAATACGGTATTTAGTACCGCTGCCCTCATGCGTTCAAAATTTGTCATCTGTATCATCCTTTCTATAAATATGCAGTCGCCGTGTAATACCTGCCGCTGTAGCTGATATGACAGCCTGCATCCTCGCACAGCTTTTCCACAGCCCAGTCTGCATCTCCCAGTCCTAAAGATATCTTTCCATTCCTCAAAAGTTTAAGCAGCTGCTTCGCCTCCAAAAGTTTCCCTTGCTTCACCAGTTCCCTGTGGGCATCCATGAGCTTATATCTTCTTATTTTCTTTTCCAGCACTTATTTCCCCTCCTTTGCTATTTTCATGATTGCCTTTTCCTTCCCTTGGCAGTATACTGTAATAACAGGCAAATACCGCCAAGTACAGAAAGGATTAATAATTTACTTATGATGACACCGGAAGAAAAAGATAATTTTATGTTTGAACTCAGTTCCTATCTTAACGAGACATGTGAAGATGTCTGCAATACCCTGGAATACAACATCATAAACCGAATGAATAATTTTCCCCAGTTTTATGGTGGCATTCCTGATAATTTCAAAAACGCATGTGTCCGTTCCGCAATAGAGGCATATCTCGCTTCTATTAAGGTTATGGAAGATGCAATAAAACAGGCTTTAGAAAGCATCTAACATGCTCATTCCGCACTGTCTCCTGTATATTGCCTCCCACCCCCGCAGCAATCTCTCAAAATATCCAGGGGACAGGTTTATGTCATTTTCCACATGATGGACAATCCATTTGTTTACCTGCTCTTTCAGTTCTTTCCCTGATAGTGATAAAAATCCGTTGCTAACCTCCTTCTCCTGTCCTTGTGATGTCTCCTTTGGACTTTGCAAATTTTGTAGGATCGTGTTGCATAACTTTCCGATGTGCTCAATATCGCCTGTCGATACCTCAACATTCAGTTCTCCTGCAAGCCTCTTTGAAGCCCTGGCACGCATGATATTTTTCTCTGTTTCGTTTTCAATTAAACCCGTGATTTTATGAAGCAGTATTTCTTTGAATGCCAGATCGTCATACTTTGCATATTCCTCGGCTGGCATTTTCCCTCCGGCATCCCTTTTCTTTTTTTCATAATTCCGGATATTCATAGTTACTGTTTCCTGTGCTTCCCATATTAACTCAATTTCTCTGTCGGACAGGGCAACTGTTATCTCTACTCCCATTCTTTCTCTCCTTCCTGATCTGTTATCAAATTCTTTCCCAGCCTGATCGCGGAGAACCGCAGAAGTTTTTGGCCGATTGCAGCGCGTAGAATTGAATTTTGTCCGCCGATGTGCTATTTTTGATATGATAGACATTCGATTGCTATTCGATTTACTTATCAATCAATTATATAATACCTCTAATTTGTTTGGTAGTCAATAAAAATATCAAACTTTTTAGAGTTAGTTAGGGAGAATTAATATGGAATTTCATGATGTTTTCAATGAATTAATGACAGCTCGAAATTTATCAAATTATCAATTGAGCAAAGATACAGGTATTTCAGATAGTTTAATTGGTTATTGGAGAAATGGAAAACGAAAACCTACACTAGAGAATTTGCGTATATTATCCCAGTATTTTAATATATCTACTGATTTTCTAATAACAGGAGAGGAGAGCACTAAACAAATTAGAGATATCGGGAGTATGTTATCTGACGATGAAAACACATTATTGAAATACTATAATTCTCTCGATCCGACCGGAAAACATGAATTGTTAGAATACGCACAATTCAAAATGGTTCAACAATCTAAAAATTCAGAAAACAATTTAACAAGCAAAAAAGAGAAAAGTAAATTACAGGAAAGATACTCCTCTTTAGACCAAGAAAGTAGTCGCGATATAATCGCCTAATTTTTTTTAACTCAAATGATTGATTAGTATATCATTTATCTATCAAGGAAATAAAAAATTTGTCCCTTTGCTTTTAAATACATTTTTAAGGCAGAAAGCTCTTAAACCATTGAAAATAGGTCAATGGGACAATCTGTCAAGATAGTGCCAAAATGTCCCTTTGCTTTTAAATTTAATTTTGCCTTTTAATACCCCAAAAAGTTCAAGTGTTACAGCGCGTTAAAGTTTGTGTTTATGCCGATTTCATCCCATTTTCATAACACTTCATAACGCATTCTTTTAACGTTATTTTTATCATTTCAAACAAAAAATTGTGGATAACTCCCACACGCCGCATATTTACAGCGTTACAAGGACTTATCCACAATTTTGACCAATCAGAATTTATTCAATTTGATAAAATTTCACGTGTTTCCATATAATCAAAATTTTTGTCAAAAAGCTCCTGATCTCAACATCAGAAAACCGCCGTATCCCTAGTATTTCCGCCCATTCCCGCCATATCCCACCTCCTCCTTTTTCATCCCACTTCTTATCTCACTTTTTGACAAATATTCTGTTATTCTACACCCCCGTCC
>CAMWNY010000306.1 GCA_947175775.1 uncultured Lachnospiraceae bacterium
AACAGGCACCATGTCACAGAAACCTGCTCAACCAGCGGACTCATGGCAAGGCGCCTTAAACCGCCTGTCCAACACATGGACCGACACCATCGGGAACATCGCGGACTCCGATGCCGTCATTACCCTTGTAAACGGCTTAAACGGGCTGCTTTCCGTTGTCAACAGTGTAACAGACGGGCTTGGCTCATTGGGAACAATCGGAATAGGTGCTGGAATTGCGGCATTCGTTAAAAACTTTGCTTGATCTTATGGCAACATAAGGTGACAGGATTAAAATCACTTTGGCGGGAGATTTCAGTTGGGCGATCACAGATAAGGACGCAGCATAACGGCGCTGTCTACAAGTCTGTGGATACATGGGGTTTTTAACAAGACTCTGCGGACACTTTAAGCGGAGTATAAACTTACACATGGAGGAGTAAATGCTTGAAACTCTCTTACCCTCAGGTAAGACCGGAGAAATCCGGCTAATGCATGTCAAACCATAGTCCCATATGCGGGCGAGGTTGCGAAAGCAGAAACAATTGATTATGCTGGTATACGGTAATATCGGTGAGAACTGACAGACGCCTAAGTACTATAAACAATGGACAACGAGCAGGACGGCACTCTTTTTTTAAGAGAGCAATCCCCACAGACATACCCATCCTCTTAGCAGGCTGCAGCCATAATGCAGCCTACTAATAATGCATAGTGCGCATTGCGATTTTACAATTTTCAGTAATGCGTTCAGCCGCAGTGTTCCGGCTGACGAGTAAAAATTGATACAGAAAAAATGAAGCTTTTATACTTTAATCAGTATACAGTGTTCATATAAAAAAACTAGAATAAAATACACAGCAGCAAATGTATCAATTTAGACATTTACTGCTGTTTCTTCAAAATACTTATGTTGCAAACCAAGAAAATATAATATATAACTGTCATTACCACTCATAACCGCAGTTATTACACTTGAACTGGTGTCTGACCTTTTGGGAAAATATACCAAACACGGCTACACTCCCAGCTTTTGAGAATGAAGAAATTTTCTGAACGTTTGTTGATGAACAGGTTGGGCATTTGGGCTTATTCAACATTTCCTTTGCTACCGCATTATTGTATGCAATTTGTTCTGGCGATAATGGATTTTCATTTTCAATTCTTTTACATTCAGCATAAATTTGATTTTTATATTGATTAAAAACTTGAGTCGCCATTTTTTCATCACAATTAAAATGATCTTTAATACATTTAATAGCTTCTTTTATATTATTTTGATCTGTTAGTTCTTCAAGTTTACAAAAAAAAGAGAAAGAACAATTTTTAGGACTGTTAATGGCATCTACCATTTCTTGTATTGTCATTGATTATGCTCCTTAATAAGTTTTATATTGTAATTATACATTTGTACTAGATATAATGCAACTAAAATCTCTCGCCAAGAGTACAGAAGTATTGAATAAAGTAACAAGTGTATTAAATAATACAGAATTATCATATCTTGCGACTAAACAAGCATTAGCAGATATTGGCAAATCCTATACTACAGAGACTCTAAAACAAGCACTTGCTCAGTCTACTCTTAACAAAAAACATATTAGAGCAATTTTATATGCAAATGGTTTGCGTGGTGAGATACTAAAGAATACTACCGCAGAAGTAGCCAACGCAGCAAGCACAAACATGGTTGCCGCTTCCCAGGCAGGTGCAACAGCCTCCACATTAGGTCTCGGCACTGCATTTGAAGGGCTTGCGATATCATTAGGCATATCCACTGCAGCCCTCGGGGTCTTTGTGGCTGCCATCGCTGCCGTTGCCGTTGCCGCTGTCGCATACAATGCCTATCAAAAACATCTTGAAGAGGTCAGAAAGGAAACAGAAAACGCAACACAGGCTTACTCCGATTCTTCCGACAGCATTGATGAATATATACAGAAATATAAAAGCCTGCGGCAGGAGCTTTTAAGTGTCAGGGGAAATGAAGAAGAAACATACCGTGTCAAAAAGCAGCTTCTTGAACTCCAGAAGGAACTGAATAACAAATACGGCGATGAATACGGAAGGTTGAATCTTGTAACAGATGCCTATAAAGATCAAACGGATGCAATCAAAGCATTCAACAAACAAACAGCACAGACCTATCTGAATGAAAATGAAGAAGGAATCCGCAATGCCGCAGACCAGATGGCAGAGCAGCGTCATTACAACCTGTCCTATACAGGAGTGGCTTCTGCAACCGATAAAGGCAACGCGTTAAAGGAAATTGCAGAAAAGTATGAAGAACAGGGAATAAAAATCCTATCCGAAGATAATGGTGCCTTTTTTTCCGTTCATCTAAATGCAGATGCACAGTCCGCATATGACACAATCAATTCTTTTGAAACTGACATCCGTAAAAAGGCGCAGGAACTTGGTGACGAGCACATGTTTGACGATATTCTAGAAATATCATCCTCCGAACTGATGCAGGCTAAAAAGGTAATTGACGATAATGCGGAAATATTCAGGAAATCACTTATCGCCGGCATTGCAGCGGACGATAATAAATCCATGGTATATCAGAATGCCTTAAACGCGGTGGATGAATATAACAATGCCGTACTAAACAGCGAAGATCCCTTTAATGATCAGGCAGTATCATCTGCAAAGGAAAAACTGGAAGCCTTAAAAAATGAAGTGTCCGGTTACATACAGAATGATACGGACGGATGGCAGAAATATTCTTCCGTTATGGATAACGTATTTGATCAGGCTGATACAAGGATACTTGACTTTAATGAAAATTTCCAAAATGACAACGCTTTGAAAAAGCTTGCACAGAATCTTAACGGTATGACGAATGTTGACTTACAGTCTCTTAACCCCGGGGAAAATGCTTCCTTTGATAAGCTGAAAGAACAGGCCCAGGCCTCTAGCGTCGAGGTATCTGAACTGATAGACCTTCTCACGCGGCTTGGATATGTCCGGGATATAATGCCTTCTGCTGCGTTTGGCACAGAGGATGTTCCTTCCATATCTTCTACAATAGACAAACTAAATACCCAACTTAAACCGGCATTCGATGCTGTGCAGTCCGCATGGCAGAAGATTTTCACGGATGACGGTTTTATGCCCGGAAACGTGGACCTGCCAATGCTTAATTCCATAAAATCAGCCATTGATGACTTAAACAAAAACAAAGAACTTGGAATCAGTATCGACTACTCTTCTTTTGATAATCTTTCCAAGGCACTGACGGATGTTAATACAACAGAACAGCAGGCAAAGGAAGCGCTTAACTGTTTTGTCACGGAGATTTTTAACGCCTCCACTGCCACCGACGGAATGGCGGAAGAAACCGTACAATTGGTTGAACAGATGTTAAAATCCATGGGCGTTGTTAATGCTGAAGAAGTTGCTTTAAATGCTTTATCAGATGCCAAAGCACGTGCGGTTATAGATTCATATAACCTTTTTGATGCATCTGAAGAAAATATTGCTTCCATGTTAAATGAAGCACAGGCTGCAGGAATTACGGAAGAACAGATTTTTAAACTGGCTGCCGCCGAACAGGTCTTCAATAACAGCGATTTGAATCCCAAGGAAAAAATCGAAAAACTGAAAGAACTGGCGACTGCATACGGACAGACTGCTATCGCTGCACATATAGCCGGAATGGAACAGGCAGCAGATGACGGACATATGGTTATTGATTATGAGAAAGAACTTGCCTCAATCCAAAACGCTGTCAATAATTCCGTAAGCAGTGTCCGTATTAATTTTTCCCCAAGTGGGGATACCAAAACAAAGACATCCCCCTCCGGCTCCGGCAAAGACACCCACTTAGAGGAATACAGACAGAAACTCGAAGAACTCCAAACCATGCTCGACCAGGAACTCATCAACGAAAAGGAGTTCTACGGCCAGTCCGACGCACTCCTAAACGATTACTTAAAGGACACCCCCGCCCACCTGCAGAAATACG
>CAMWNY010000307.1 GCA_947175775.1 uncultured Lachnospiraceae bacterium
CGGTTACATAGTATACAGGGATTGGGGGTCCTTGCATGAAGATAATCCTCCACAAAGGGTACAATAACACACTGCCGAAACGTCTCCCCAAAGTTCATCACATAATACGGAATATCCAGCATTTGCGCTACCCTGCGTGCATCTTCAACAGCACTCAAACCGCAGCATCCTGCATCTTCCTGTGTCTGCTGCTGTATATCATTCTCCCATATCCGCATCGTCACGCCGATGACATCATATCCCTGTTCTTTTAAAAGATATGCCGCCACGGAAGAATCCACGCCGCCAGACATGCCTACCACAACCTTTTTTGCCATAGCTTCCTCCCATTTTTTCCTATCATATTACTAGGTTTTATGATAGCATCCAATTACCCGGCTGTCAATTGCATGTTCTGAACTGCCGTTTTTTGTCATACACTGTAGGGATAAACAAACCGAAGGTGCAATATGACGCAGAAAAACATTCCCATAAAAAGCGTATCCCTAAAACGAGTTGTCAAAAGTCCAATTATCATCGGTACTTTTTTTCTTACATTTTCAGGATTGATTACAAAGCTTATCGGCTTTTTTTACCGCATATTTCTCTCAAGAATTTTTCAGGAGGAAGGTCTTGGCATTATCGGACTTGTGTCGCCTGTTATGATTCTTGCCCATTCCATATGTTCTGCCGGCATTCAAAACGCCATTACACGTTTTGTCGCCGCATCAAAAGGCAGCAAGGAAGGTGAAGGATTCGGATACCTTTTCGTCGGCATTTTCATTTCCGTGACACTCTCATTACTCACGGCATGGCTTGTCTTTACAAACGCAAACACGATTGCACTGCATCTAATCGGCGAACCGCGCTGCGTTCCTCTACTGCGAATCAGTGCACTCTCATTTCCGCTTGCAACCGTACATAGCTGTATCAACGGATATTTTTACGGCAAAAAACGCGCCGCCGTACCTGCAGCTTCCATGCTGGTGGAACAGCTTACGCGTGTATTCTGCGTATACCTTTTATATCAGATTTCCCTAAAACTTGGCGCCAATGTTTCTATTTCATTTGTGTGCATCGGCATGCTTGCCGGAGAATTTGCATCCGCCATTTTCTCCTGTATTTTCCTTGCATTCACGCCCTCTGACAGCACCAAAATACAATTTTCCTCCAATATGTGCAGCAACATTCTTTCACTCGCCTTTCCAATCAGCCTAAACCGTGTATGCATCAGTTTAATTTCTACCATTGAAACCCTGCAGCTTCCAAAGCAGCTTGTAAACAGCGGGTTAACCTCGTCTGATGCCTTGTCTGTCTATGGCGTGTTTTCAGGTATGGCATTTCCGCTGATTATGTTTCCAAGCGCACTTACGGGAGCCGTGTCCTCGTTGCTGCTCCCCTCCGTTTCAGAGGCGCAGATTATGGGCAACAACAGACGCATAAAAAAACTAATCTGCACCACAGCCGCATTCTGTTTTGCTTTGGGTGTCGGCTGCATGGTATTTTTCATGATTTTTGCCGATTTACTTGGAACTTATCTATTTGCAAGCCCTGTCGCAGCTTCCCAAATACGCGCACTTTCCTTTGTCTGCCCGTTCCTCTATATGTCAGGGGCACTCTGCAGCATTCTTCACGGGCTTGGCAAAACAGGGGTCACATTTCTGTTCAACCTGTCTTCAATTCTGCTGCGTCTTGGTTTCGTTTTTGCGGCGGTTCCGGTTTTGGGCTTTTCCGGTTATGTTTATGGAATCTTACTAAGCCAAATCTTCTTTGATTTTTTAATAATCCTTGCGTTAAAGAAATATATCATATATAATTAAGATTTGACGAATGGAGGATTCTATTATGAGCTTTGAATTTATAAAAAAATTACCGACTCCCGACCAAATTCGGGAGGAATATCCGGTTCCTGTTTCCATGCAGGAACTGAAAAAAAAGAGAGACAAAGAAATCAGCGACGTCTTTACCGGAGCATCGGACAAGTTTATTATGATTATCGGTCCCTGCTCAGCAGACAACGAAGATGCCGTCTGCGAATATGTTTCTCGGCTTGCCAAAATTAACGAAAAGGTAAATGACAAGGTGATTTTAATTCCCAGAATTTACACGAATAAACCGCGGACAACCGGTGACGGCTACAAAGGCATCGTGCATCAGCCCGACCCTGAAAAGGGGACAGACTTTCTAAAGGGCATTATTGCCATGCGGAAAATGCAGCTCCATGCGATCAGCGAATCCGGACTGACTGCCGCCGATGAGATGCTTTACCCTGAAAACTGGGGTTATGTTTCCGATCTGCTCTCCTATGTCGCTATCGGCGCACGCTCAGTTGAGGACCAACAGCACCGTCTTGTTGTAAGCGGCTTTGATGTTCCTGCAGGCATGAAAAATCCGACAAGCGGTGATTACAGCGTTATGCTCAATTCCGTATATGCGGCTCAGCATTCCCATCCGTTTATTTATCGCGGCTGGGAAGTAAACACTACCGGAAACCCGTTGGCACACACGATTTTACGCGGTGCGGTAAATAAGCACGGTAACAGCATCCCGAATTATCATTATGAAGATTTAGTGCTGTTACTTGATAAATATAATGAACGTGATCTCGTCAATCCGGCATGTATTGTTGATGCCAACCACAGCAATTCCAATAAGCAGTTTAAGGAGCAGATTCGCATTGTACACGAAGTCATGCATTCCCGCAGGCATAATAACGAAGTCGCAAAGCTAGTAAAGGGTGTTATGGTGGAAAGTTACATCAAAGAAGGCTGCCAAAAGATCGGAGAACATATATACGGCAAATCAATTACCGATCCTTGTCTTGGATGGCAGGATACGGAAGAACTGATTTATAAAGTTGCGGATTTAGTTTAAAAAAATCGGGTGCCGACGCACCCGATTGCAAAAAGCTTCGCTTTTTGCTTAAATAGTTTATGTTGCTGCATTTTAGACAGACAACAAAAAATCCACCCTGCGCAAGGGGTGGATTTTTGCAATGCTATCCTCTTGGATGCGCTTTTGCGTATACCTCTCTGATTCTGTTATGCGTAAGTGTTGCGTATACTTGAGTTGTTGAAATATCCGAATGTCCCAACATCTCCTGAACACTCCTCAAGTCTGCACCGTTTTCTACTAAATGTGCTGCAAAGGAGTGGCGAAGCGTATGCGGTGTAATATCCGCCATAATACCTGCCTTCTTTGCATAATACTTGATTAACTTCCAAAATCCCTGCCTGCTCATTGGTTGCCCTGAGCAGTTCACAAAAAGGATATCAGATTGTAAATCAAACAGCATTACATTTCTTGCTTTTTCCAAATAGTTTGTCATTGCTCTCTTGGCCGCAGAGCCAAACGGGATTACCCTTTCCCTATTACCGTCCCGGCAGATGATGAATCCCATCTGCATATTGACATCAGAAATTTTCAGCGTAATCAGCTCTGTTACTCTTATTCCCGTTGCATATAAAAGTTCCAGCATCGCTTTATCACGAATTTCCTTAGGCGTGTCCCCTTTCGGCTGTTCAAGCAGCCAAATCACCTCTTCAGGTGTTAAAATTTCAGGCATTTTCTTCTCGATCTTTGGTGCTTTCAACCTATCCGATACATCTTTTTCCACAATGCCTTCCTTACATAAATAATGAAAGAAGGCCTTTATAGAAGCGACATTTCTAGATATAGTTGCAGCAGCAAAATGGTTTTCCCCTAAATACACAATATAGGAACCTAGAACTTCTGCGGTAATGTTGATAACCTCAGTTATTCCTTTTTCTTCTAAATACTGGCGTAGCTTGCCCAGGTCTCTCTTATAGGATAATTCAGTATTAGTTGAAGTTTTCTTTATATTATGTAAATAAGAAATAAAGTTATCAATTTCTCGTTCCATAAATTTTTGAAAAACCTCCTCATGAAGTATTTATTTACCCCTTATGCCTATTTCTATTATATATTGTATTTGTGCTTTTGACC
>CAMWNY010000308.1 GCA_947175775.1 uncultured Lachnospiraceae bacterium
CCGAGATGCTCAGGAGTCTCGTGGGCTCGGAGATGTGTATAAGCTACAGATATTACCGAGATGTATGCTGAGGACGGCGGGCAGGTTACGGAACATATCACACAGAGTGATACGCTTTCCAATGAAGGGAAAATGGACAGCGGATCAGGAGACCGTTTCGGTATTTTAAACGATATGCTTGTGAGCATCGGTATACAGGACGAGGCGACGGCATCAGGACTTTTGGAGGAGTACATGTATCAGGACTTCTGTTCGCGGGAGCTTTTCAGAGTGTTATAATTAAGGGAGTAAGGGGAAAAATGTTTACAGACATGTTGAAGAGGAACAAGGCGGTGGTGGGGTTTGATTTGGGAAACGACTATGCGCAAATCAGCTATTGCAGGGCGGACCAAAGCATGCCGGACACAATGAGCCTTGTTATGGGGGAGGAACAATACAATATTCCTACAGTTTTATGCAGACGGCGCAGGAATGATACGGCAGATGCCTGGAGTGTCGGAACAGAAGCGCTCAAGGATGTATCTGACAAAGCCGGAGTCCTTGTGGAGGATTTGGTGCTTTTGGCAAAAAACAATGTGTCAGTAAAATTGGAGGACGAGGATTTTTCGGCGGATGCACTGCTTGCGGTTTTTATTAGAAAGACACTTGCTATTTTATCGATATATGTCAAATCAGAAGATATAGAGGCGATTGCATTTACCATGCGGGACATGAATGCACAGCTTATGGAGGCTGTCAAAAAAGCAGTGGAGACGGCAGGTATAAAAAATGCCCGGCTGTACTTTTTCAGCCATGAAGACTGTTTTTTCCAGTATATGATACACCAGCCGCAGGAGATGTGGATTCATGATGTGCTTTTGTATGATTACCGCGGCGACGGAATAAAAAGCTATCTGCTTCAGATGAACCGTAAAACAAATCCGGTCGCGTGCTTTATTGAAACCAATCTGTTCCCGGAGATGAAGCCGATAGACTTGACACAGAAGACAGAGGCGGCAAAAAGTGCATTTTACAGACAGCTTGACGCGGAGCTTTTGGAAATCGCAAAGGAACAATGCGGGGCAAATAACATAACATCTGTGTTTTTATTGGGCGATTATTTCTCGCGGGAGTGGTGCAAAGAAGCTTTGCGGTATCTTTGCAGGGAACGGCGTGTTTTTCAGGGAAACAATCTGTTCAGTAAAGGCGCCTGTTACGGCGCGCGGGAAAAGGTATATGCTTCTACGCTATCCACATCTTATGTGTACCTGTCGGACGAGAAGCTGCGCGCAAACATTGGCATAACCTGCGACAGGGGACAGGAAGAAATTTATTTTCCGATTCTCAATGCAGGTACAAACTGGTACGATGCAAAACGTGAGTTTGACGTAATACTGACAAAAAATAACACCTTTATTTTAAATATTGCCCCTGTTGACGGCAGCAAGACGCGGCTTGCGAAAATATCGCTGGAGGGCCTAAAGGTGCGTGGAAATAAGACAAACAGGGTGGGGCTTCGCTTCTTTATGGAAGACTCACAGGCTGTTCAGATAGAGATAACAGACAAAGGCTTTGGAGAATTCTTCCCGTCTACGGGCAGAATATGGAAGGAATGTCTGCCGCTGGAGGTTATAAGCTGATGAATAACGTGTGCTTGTGCGTTGGAACATATGCCCAACATCCGTTTTATGTAAAGTTTTTGGATATATCCCTTTATTCGATAGAGGAATTGTGCTATTATTTTTTGGAGCGCGTTCATCTGCTTGACGATTCGGTCGTTTCGGCGGAGCTTGCGGCATGGATTCGCAAAGAATGCGGACTTGACAAGCTTGCGGACGAGCTGGATGTCTATGTCAGAAAGCATGTTTCCGTGTCGGCGTTCGTGACGACAATTCTTGAGTGGACCGGTATGTATGATATGGGTACGGTGAAGCGTATTGAGCGTATCTTAAAGGACCAGTCCTCGCTTACCACGACGCAGCGGTACAAAAAACGTGCGGAGTATCTGTACCAGCAGGGACGCTTCCGGCAGGCGCTTGCCATTTATTCTGAGCTTGCGGATTATCTTCCCTCGACTGACGATACGGGAAAGGCGCTGATGTACTATAATATGGCTTCCATTTATGCGATGGATTTTGCGTACGAGGAGGCGGCGGGTCTTTACTACCGTTCTTATATGCTCAATCCTGACGGACAGACGCGGCTTGCCTATATTCTTGCAAAGAAAATGTCGCTTTCCGATTATGCTTTTGGCAGTTTCCGGCGGGAAAATCCGGATTGGGAGCAGGATTTTTTACAGGCAGAGGCGCTGCTTATGTCAACACAGGACAAGTGGGCGTGTTCAAGGGAGCGGCAGCTTGTTGCGGAGATTGCGGATTTGAGGGCATCGGTAGACAGGGATGGCTACCATAAGCGCATGGGAGAGCTGATTGAACAGCTCAAAAAGGATTACAGGCGTCAGACAAAGGAGTAGGAGGAGAAATTATTAATGGGACTATTGGGGAAAATAAAGCGTTTCTTTTTGAAGGACAATGAGGAGTATGAATATGACGGGGAATGGAGCGATGCAGGATTAAGCCGTGATAACGTTGATATGCATGACAGCTTTCAGCGTGAGGAATATATTAAGGCATGTCTGGCACAAATGTCGGAGGCATCCGAGGAGCTTGAAACGCTAGGCGGTGAGTATAATTTAGTTACTTCTTATCTCACGGATATTGAGGAGGTTGAGGCGCTTTCTCCTGAGCTTAAGGAACAGCTGAAAGGGTATGCGAAAAAAATCGTGGAGCTTGAGGGGAATAGGGAACGGCTTGAGGAGCGAAAGGGTCTTATGCCGGAATCTGAATTTATTCATATGGAGCGGATTGAACAGTATATGCCTGACGGGTACAAAAAGCTCAAAGAAGCGGAGGAATATCAGGTCATTGTCAAGAAGGATTTGGGCAGACTGGATGGAGAACGCCATGCTTACTATTTCCGGCGCAACGAGCTGGTAAATTCCCAAAAGAATATGAAGGGCATTACGTTAATCTGCGTAAGCTCCATGCTGTTTTTGGTACTTCTTCTTTCGTTTATCGGCATGATTTATAAACTGGATGTGACAATCGGATACGCAATTGCAATCGTGATTGCGGCGGCGGCGCTGACGTTTGTATATGTCAAATTCCATGATTCGCAAAGAGAGCTTGTCAAGGTGGAAAAGTCGATTAATAAGCTTGTATTGCTGCAAAATACGGTTAAGATACGTTATGTAAACAACACAAATCTGTTAGAGTATTTGTACGTAAAATACGAGGTAGACAGTTCGGCGCAGCTTAAAAAGCTTTGGGATAAGTATATTGAAGAATCGAACCGGCGCGAGGAAGAAAAGAAGATGCAGGAGGATATGGACGAAAATCAGACGGCACTCGTTAGTCTGCTGCAGCGCTGCCGGATCCAGGACCCGGGAAGGTGGCTGCATCAGGCGCAGGCGTTGATTGACAGTAAGGAAATGGTTGAAATCCGCCACAACCTGATTATTCGGCGCCAAAAGCTCAGAAAGCAGATGGAGTATAATGCAAAAGCCGCGCAGGACGCGCAGGGCGAGGTTCAGGATATTATTGAAAAATATCCTGAGTACGCGGAAAAAATTATTGATTTGGTATCGGATTACGAAAAAGCACTTGCATAAAAAGAAAAGACTCGGTATGATACAGTTGTGGTCATTTTGCAGTTGTGCGCTTATGCGCATAAAATGACCGCAGCTGATTTTATTTTTAGGAAAAAGTTTGAGTTTGCGGCAAACAAAAGTTCGCATTCAACGGAATGGAGGAAAAAATGCAGGAATTTACACCAATCAAAGAGGGTAAGGTACGTGAGGTTTATGACAATGGAGACAGTCTGATTATCGTGGCGACAGACAGAATATCGGCTTTTGACGTGATTTTATAGAACAAAATTGCCAAAAAGGGCGCAATCCTGACG
>CAMWNY010000309.1 GCA_947175775.1 uncultured Lachnospiraceae bacterium
TGTATCAGAGACCTGGGTATAATGGGGAAAAATAAAAGCACAGGCTGAGAGAGGAGAAACGTGATTCACATGTATTGCAAAAATTGCGGAAAGGAACTGCAGGACGGTGCAAAAGTTTGCCCGTTTTGCAATGAAAAAACACAGGAGGACGAAAAAGACAAAGGGGGAAGGCAGGCGGGAAGCAGCAGGACGGTTTATCTGATTGGCGCAGGACTGGGGCTTGCTATTGTTCTTGCGGTATTTTTCATTATGCGGGGTGGAACGCATGAATCGGCGCCGGAAGCAGAGGAAGCTGCTTTGGCGGTGGTGACGGCGGAACAGGAAAGCAGCGCGGGGGAATCGGAGCAGGCGCAGGAGAGTATACAAGAAACGACACAGGTTCAATTGGAAACGGAGCATGAGGAAACGGTGGAAGAAAGCAGCACCGAAGCACAGGAACGAGTGGTTTCCTATGTAAAAAGCGTATTGTTGGAGGATTCAAAGACATACGAATATTGGTATGATGAGGATGGGGATTTTATCCGTGAGGAGTGCGACGATTTCGCCAATGATGAGTACGACTATAGTCTCACCATGGAATATCTACGGGACGAAAATGGAAACAAAATTTCCGGGGACAAAAACAGAATGGAGACACTGCTTACGTTTTTTAAGTACTATAGCGATTGGTTTCCTCTGCTTCAAAACAGCGGATATCTCATTTATAAGGCGGAAAGCTCTGACGGTTTTTTTATGGAGAACAAATATGACGGACAGAACAGACTAGTGGAGAGTAGGATAGAAGACGGTGTAGTGACGTATACGTATGAGGAAAGTGATGGACAGACAAAGGTGAATGGTACATTTGTGTGTGACGACGACCGTTCATCGCGGTGGCATCCGGAGCATCCGGATTATGCGTCAGTGACCTATGACGCGAATGGATGTCTGACAGAATATGAAGTAAATATGTGGCTTAAGGCAGATGAGGGGTATTCCATCTATAGACAAAAGTTTGAATATGATTCGGAAGGGAAGGTGACGCAAAGGTCGGAGTACCGCTACGATCCCGAGCTTGACTCAGAGAGCGAATTTGTGCACGAATATGCGTATGATGATAAAGGGAACATGATAAAAGATACCAGCAAATCCAGTTACAATAATGAATCCGGTGATGGATCCAGTGACGAATATCAATACAACGAAAACGGCGATCCCATACAGAGAGACTCCTATAACGATTCTGTCATTTGGGAATATGATGAGAAAGGGCGTTTGACCTGCAAAACGGATTATTATTTTTCAGGGGGTGTAGGCGCTCCGGTAATAGAGTTCATGTATGAGTATGAATATGACAACGGGGACAGACCGCAGACAGTTTATTTCAATGCGAAGGAAGACGACAAAACAACAGCGTATAAAGTAGGCTATCGGTATGATGCGCAGGGACGCCTGACGGAAATATTAATGGATGACAAAGCTGTTATTAAGGCTTCTTATGCGGCTGATGGGGCGCTGACAAATTTGGTTGATGACAGAGATGTATATGAATACAGCCGTTGGGTAAGTGAATTGATAACGAATCCCTTATTGGAAATTTTGCCGGAGCGTATGAAAGAGGTATATTCACCGGAGTTTCCAAACACGGGAGACAAAATCGGCGTCGATATTGCCGTTGTGCTTGCCGACACTACAATTGAATACAGAGAGGAAGCAGAATGAAAAAATCGGTTATGATGTTGAAAATGTTTTCCGCAATGTTTGTAGTGCTTGCCGTTGCGGGGATTGTTGCTTTTTTAACACGCACGCCAAAAACGCAGACCGTTTCGGATACGGCACTGGCAGAGCGCGGAGCGCAGCAGTCGGTCAAAACGACGGCAGATGCAGGGCAGACCGAAAAACCCTCCGAAACGGCTATGGAGGACGAAATTTCCCATGCCGATATTCAAAAACTGGAAATGAAGCTGGAAAAGTTGGAACAGCAGGAGACAGGTCTGCTGGAATCGTTGGCGGCGTGGCGTGCGCTTCCGGATGGACTGACAAAGGAGCAGTTGGATACAATCGCAAGAAGCAGGGTGATACAGTGCTATGAGGAAAACGTGGTGCTTGCGGTAGAGGCAAAGACACTCTTAATCGGCGGACTTGGCGTGTCCATTCCCTCCGGTTATGCGCAAGATGACGCGATGGCTGCACATGGGGATTATTTGAAGGAGCAGCTGGGAATCGGCGGACTGAACAGCGTGGACGACCTTGGGGGATACTTGGCAGGCGAGCTTACGGAAGGCGTAATCGGTCAAGTTGGTTCAGAGGCAGTGCAGAATGCGGTGCGGTATGGTATGGAAGGCGCATTAGATGCATACAAAGCAGATGGTACGCTTGGCAGCGTTTTAACCGGAGCCGTGGATTCAGTGGTGGAAGGGGTGGTATCGGATATTCAGGAATATCCTTATGAGCTTGCCCAAAATGTCCTGAATGAAGTGACGGGAGGATTGTTCAGCATAGTGCAGTATTTAGACTCCAGTGATTCGCCGGAGGAGTTTCTGCAGAATATGGCAGATGAAGAAAGCGGGGGACTGTTCAGTTCCGTTGCAAGTGCCCTTACGTATGAAAGTTCGCCAACGGCGCTGTTCCAAAGTATGTCCCAATCTGCTTCTGACTCTGCAGCAAAGCTGAGTACGTTTTTGGAAAAAGATACTATCAACTCCACAGATATTGCAAATATGATGTATCAGTATTCCCAATACGGGGAAGTGCTTCATGACTTAAACAATTATGACTGGAGCGAAAGCTATAGTGCCATGCAGGAAGTATATACGCATTTTGTGCAAAACGAAGTGATGATTGCGTTTTTAAGCAAGATTGTGGAAGGGGACTTGGGAGAGGAGCTTGAGCAGACGCCGCAGGGAGTGGAAACGATACCGGAAGCGGATAAAGAATCCGAAAGCCCTGACTCGGAATTCCGCAAAACGTCGGAAGGCTCTCCAAAGGAGCAGTATGAGGCGTTGAAGAAACGGATTTCCCAGCTGGAAGAGAACCTCCCGGTTTATCAGGAGGAGTTAAGCGCCCTGATGAACTCTAAATTTACGGTCATGGACAAATACGAGGAGCAGCTCAATGCGGTGAAGGACCAGTATGCGGCATTAAGGGCGTTTAACGTAAAAAACTTTGAAGCGCAGTATGACGTGGACGGAAGCAGGATTATAGAGGATAATAAAAAAATAAATCATGCAATTGGGGAATTGTCCCAATATACGCCCTGGCGTATCACATTGGGGCTGTTCAGCTCAATGGCTATGGAGGACGGTAATCAGGACTATGCCGCTATGGTGTCAGCAAACGATGCATTTGGGACAGGAATGCAGACGATTACAGTGGATACAAAGGCGGAAATTGAAAAGTTCAATGCGCAGATTACGTTTTATGAGGGATTAATTGAAACGCGGGAAACGGGAGAGTACTTATCCGGGTTGGGAATGCATAGTGGGCTGCAGCAGGCGTGCGAGAACCAGTACCTGTTGGAATATGTGTTAAACGGGGAAGAAATCAATTTGGATTCCTATGCGTTGGAGGTTCAGAAAAAGCTGTATATCATGGGGCAGGAGGTTGGCTTAATCAGGGACTTTTATGCCACACTCCTAACGGACGGTAATCATAAAAGTGTCAGTGAGAATAAGCTAAGCAGCCAGTATCAGGAGATTATGGCTGCGGCGGATCCCGATGGAACAGGCGAGATTGCGGAAGCGGTAACAACAGAAGAACTTGCGGGTTACGTCATCCCCCTGATTGATGCGGGGAGGCAGGCGGAAAATACGATGTCTAACGTGGGCGCCGCATCGCCGCTTGTGGACAGAAAATACTATTATTCTATGCAGGGCAAGGAACACTGGTGCGAAACCGGGGGCAGGGGGATGAACTTTGACGGCGCGGCGGGCGTTTACTACGCGAACGGGAAACCGGTCTA
>CAMWNY010000310.1 GCA_947175775.1 uncultured Lachnospiraceae bacterium
CGTGCGTGACGCAGTTTTTTTCAAGCCCGTACTTTTGTGCCTGGCTTTTAAAAATTTCGTATGCCGGAGCATTTCCTGCATAATGAAATTCTATTCGTTCTTTCTCAATATCCCCTTTATTAACCGCTTCCCTGACCACTTTAAATAACACTGACAAATCCCGAATCCCCCCATACATGGACCCGGTATAAGTAAATACTAAATTCGGTGTATCAAGCCTTTTTGTACTTAAATCATTTCTGTCGAATACATCATATCCGTTAGTCAGACAGTATACTTTTTTCCTGTACTTTGGAGGCACTCTTTTACAGATCCCTTTTGACACACCTAAAATACAATCCGCATTCTTCCAAATCTGCTGTTCATATAATTTTGCAATCCATGCTACATAGCAGGGTGTAAACTTATACCGGTAGACTGCATCCCGAATGTCAAAAATCCACGATGTTTTATGATGATATTTATGATAATACCGTCCTGCAAGTAAACCGAATGCATCCCCATATGACGTAATTACATAATCATAATCCCCGCAGCGCCTTAAAAGCCCCTTAATGCTAAAAAACAAATCATACTGCTTTATCAGACCGACGATATAGTCTAAGCTTCCCAAAAAAGGATAAGCCGTTTCAAACGGATAAAATTCCGTCTTTTTGGTTTTTGGATTCATCCTGTACCTGTTTTCTAAATTGTCAAATCTCTTTTTTTTATGCGGCTGAATGAAATTGTTATATTTTTTGCAGAAACTTTTATACAATTCAGATTGATGCGCATATCTGACTTTTATCCCTTCAACATCCTTCTTAAGTATCTCATCCTCTGCTTCTGACTCTTTTTTTTCCGCAATTACCTGTACTTCATATCCGCCCTGCCGCAGATATTTTGCCAGCTTACTTGTCCTGACCGCTGCAATTGCATTATCCGGTGCAAAATAATTACAGATTAACAATACTCGCTTTTGCATATAATCACCTGCTATAAATAATCTTCTCTTCTTGCATTCAGGACCTTATCAATTTTGGGCGAACCAAGCCCAAGAATTTTATTGTTCCAATACGCTCTTGCTGCTTCCGACTGATTGTGTGTTGCATCCATAAGAACCTTGATATAGACCTGTTTCATATCTTCCGACTGGACAATCACCTTATCCGCATTCAGCACACCCGAAACGGTGCAAAAATGTTTCATTGCCTCTATTTTGTCATCCTCATCCGGTTTTATTTCCTTTAAAATAAAGTATGGTATGTATACCAGCTTGTCTGTATACTTTTTCAGATTGTCAGAAAAAAAGAACGGATGCACGCTTGTCACAAAATTAAAACTGTCATACGGATTATGAAAAAAAATCATGTCCGGATGATGCATCTTAAAATCAAACTCGTCATATTTTGTGATAGGAACATACTCCGGATACTGGTCTCCTTCATAATGCATTTCCCGAAAGCTGCCGTCAGAATTTTTGTCATAATATGGTATTGGAATAACATAAGCATCACAATTCGGATCTTCATCAGCAGCTTTCCAGACACTCTCAAGAGAATCCCACATAGAAGCTTTATATGGAAGAAAGACTGCCTCTTTCCTGATAACAATATCATTTTTGATACTGTTTTCTATTTTAATCAGTTTTTGTTTTAAAAGCTTAAATATTTTCCCAGAATTGATTTCTTTCTCTTTTGCAGACGAAAGACTCTCATGTGTCTGATAAACAAGCTCACAATAGTCCTCTAGCAGCGCCACTGTCGGATGCCCTTCGCCTTCGGTTTCTTCAATCAAAGTACCTACTGTAATTCCGCCGTTTTGGCATTTTTCTAAGAGCTGCATCGCCAACTGCATGCTGCCTTGCTCCATATATTTTTTCAATTGATCATGCGCTTCTTCTATCTGCTTCACCAATTCCTCTGCCTTCTGTTTCTGCGCTTTTCTCATATTTGCCTCCATGGGTCAAGCGAACATGCTTGCATGTTCATTTGACCCTCAAATCAAGGTTGAAAGATTTTCTTTCAACCTTTACCCCAATTAATTCTTTGTATTTTATTATCATAAGGATTAGCCGGGCGTCTCCGCCTGCGGATACAGTTCCTCCGCTTCGCTCCGCATAAGGCTGCGGTCTTGGCATACCGGAAAATCACCTGTTTGATGACTTAGATAATGCCGTTATTTGCCTTTGTGTCCAACTGTGCTGCTGAACACGATATTGTTAACATACGTCCCCGTGATCCTGATTGGTGTATTATACCCGCAACATTAAAAATGCTGCCGGTACAATACACCGGGTGAAATCGCTCACGGCAAAATTATATTCATTCGCCATAAGGGATTTATTCTCAGATTCGTATGGTTTAACCGACTACTGACTAAACTTTTTTTTCGTTCTTACGTTCTTACTGCTGTTATACTTATTTTCAATATTTCTTGCGCCGTTTAATGAAATTGTGGTTTTGTATCCACAGACCGGGCACCAAAAACCGTCCGGCTGCCTTTTCCCCTCTGCTCCACAACAGGAACATATCCGCCCTGTCCCTTTAGAGTTAATCTCCACAAGCTCAATGGAATGAATACGGCATTTATACGCCAGTCGTTCCCTGATATATCCGCTAAAATTTCTTGTCATGTTTCTATTTGCCGACTTTGATGCAACTTTCGTCTTATTAATTGTAACAGGCTTTGTTATCACAATTTTCTTAGGCTTTTCCACCGCAAACATCCTGTTAATTTCTGTATTGATAAATGTCTGTGTTTTTGCGCGCTCTTTTTCTTTATGCCTGTCGTATTTCTCCGTTCCAAGATTATTGGTCTCTATACTGTCTGCCCGTTCCCTATCACCAGACGCTATACTGTTTTGGTAAACTGCTCTCATTTTTGCGCGCCCTTTGTTTTTATCCATCAGCCACTGCGTTTCCGACGAAGTCATATCACCTAGCGACTGCCCGTAAACATGCCCGTTGGAAAGCGTAATCATATCCTGATAGCCTATATGTGCATAAACTGTATTATCGTAATCTTTATGCGTTCTAATTTTCGCTTCTAAAGGAAGTGCAAGTGCAACATAGTCCTTCTTAATACAAATCCGTATCTGTCTGTCACAGATACGGTCATCCTTAAGCGGAAGCGGTATTCTCTGCCCTGCTGTTCTTGATGTAATAAAAATCGCGCCATCTCTATATGCATAACCAGAAGGCGCTATACTGAAACAATCTTTGCTGCCCGTCTTTGGTCTCGTCATATGTTTTCTTGTTAATCTCCGCAAAAGGTTATTCAAGCGCTCGACATCAATATCAAGCCCTGCTGCCTTTTTCGGCATTTCATAATTCTTATGGCACAGCACTGCAGCATAGATTTTATCAAGTTTTAACACTGTTCTTAAATAAATCCGGTCCTCATCACTTAAATTCTCATTTGCCGCTATCAACGCTCCAATCCTGTTCTTGAGCATTCCCCATGTACTTTTTATGTCTGCAACAGCTTCAACAATTGCAGGATCAAAATATGCAGATGGCAGTCCGAGCTGTGTTCTGATGCCACTGCGGCGCACTTCACTCATAATGTCGAACGCTGGTGTCAGTCTTCCAAGACTTTTTATACCGGAATATCTCGTAAATGTATAATTTTTTATCTTATTGTAATCTAAGGCAATACCCCTTAAAAACGTCATTGTGTTTTCCGGCAGTATTTCACTGTACTGCCAAACAGTTTTTGTTATGGAGCTGCTTGCAGACATCCTCTTCACCTTTTATGAACAAGCCGCCATTTTTGCTTGATATATATTTCTTGAAATATTGTTTATGGCATATTACTTTTACAGATTTTTTCAGCATAATTGTTTTAAATACAACTGTTTTCAAAAATTATTCTGACAAAAATAAAAACCCTGACTGAAAATGTTCATAAAACAGTTAAGTGTCAGTATCGCGGATTTCACCAGTCTGCGATAAACA
>CAMWNY010000311.1 GCA_947175775.1 uncultured Lachnospiraceae bacterium
GCAATCAGGACGGTTGTGGTTGTTTTCATGGCGTGGGGCATGGTGTTTTTGACGAATGCGCAGTCAGGACTTTTCAGTATCGGGAAAAAGAGCTGGCTGTTTTTGATTTTATCGGGGCTTGCGACGGGAGCCTCGTGGCTGTGTTATTATAAGGCATTGCAGATTGGGGAAGCGTCCAAGGTCGTTCCGGTGGACAAGCTGAGCGTGGTTATTACGCTTGTGCTTGCGTTTGTTTTTCTGCATGAGCAGTTTACGGTAAAATCGGCTGTAGGGTGTGTTTTGATTGGTGCGGGAACGTTGGTTATGGTTTTGTAGGAAGGGATTTTGATGAAGACGATATTTTTACACGGGTTAGGACAGGACTGCAAGAGTTGGGAGCGGACGGCTGCGGCGATGGGAAACGGGGCTGACGTGCATTGCCCGGGCTTACCGGATATGCTTTTGGGAAAAGAGGTCTGTTATGCAAATCTGTATCAGGCGTTGGAGGAATATTGTGCACAGTTTAACGAGCCGTTTTGTCTGTGCGGGCTTTCATTAGGCGGGATACTTGCCTTGCAATACGCGATTGCGCACAGTGACAAGGTTGCGGCTTTGGTGCTGATTGGTACGCAGTATCAGATGCCCAAAAGGCTGTTGAAACTACAGAATATCCTTTTTCGCTGTATGCCAAATGCAGCGTTTCAAGGTATGGGATTTAGGAAAACGGACGTTATAAAGCTTTCCAAGTCCATGATGCATTTGGATTTTGGGCAGGATTTGCGAAGGGTTCATTGTTGGACACTTGTGGTCTGCGGAGAGAAGGACAGGGCAAACCGCGCGGCAGCGTTGGAGTTGAAAGAGCGGATTACAAGGGCGCAGCTTGCAATCATTCCGCGGGCGGGTCATGAAGTGAATACAGAATGTCCGGAGGCATTGGGAGATGTATTGCGGGCGTTTTTGGGGAAGAAAGATTGAATGCAGAAAGGAGCAGAAAATTTTATGGAGAACGAGCAATTTTTGTTTCGCACAATCCGGCAGGAGGAGGCGGAGCAGGCAGCCGATATTGAGCGGATTTGCTTTCCGCCGCATGAGGCGTGCTCGAAAGAGCACATGTTGGCGCGCATCGCGAAAGCTTCGGAGCTGTTTTTGGTTGCAGAGGATAAAAAAACGGGAAAAATAGCAGGTTTTTTAAACGGCATTGCAACAGACGAGCAGGTTTTCCGAGATGAATTTTTCACGGACGAGGGGTTACACGTGCCAAATGGCAGCAATATCATGATATTAGGTCTTGATGTCCTTCCGCAGTACCGGCATCAGGGATTGGCAAGGGAAATTGTGCAGCGCTATCTTTGTATGGAGAAAGAAAAGGGACGCAAGCAGGCGATTCTGACCTGTCTGCCCGATAAAATAAAGATGTACCAAAAAATGGGATTTTCTGACAGAGGACTGGCGAACTCCGCGTGGGGCGGGGAGCAGTGGCATGAGATGTGTTATACGCTAAACGAATCATTGGGGAAATGCCGGTATCAGGCAATGGATGAAATTTACACAGGAGGGAACGGTGATGATGCGGCTAAGACCTTATAAAGCATGTGATGCCAAAACAGTTGTTTCGTGGATAAAGAACGAAACGGCGTTTCGTATGTGGAGTGCGGACCGCTTTGAACGGTATCCGATTACACAGGAGGATTTGAACGCGCATTACGATGCATTGGCATATACAGATAATTTTTTTGAAATGACGGCGTATGACGAGACGGGAATTGTGGGGCACCTGATTATGCGGTTTACGGACGAGGAGAAAAATGTCCTTCGTTTTGGGTTTGTGATTGTCGATGACACCAAACGGGGAATGGGATATGGGAAGCAAATGCTGCAATTGGCAATACAGTATGCGTTTTCGTTATTAAAGGTGGAAACGATAACGCTTGGCGTGTTTGAGAAGAATGCGTCCGCATATTATTGTTATAAGTCTGTCGGCTTTCGGGAAACGGGGCAGATGGAGGATTATGTGATTGCGGGGGAAACGTGGAAGTGTATTGAAATGGAATACAGGAAATGCAGACAGATATGCAGTTGAGAATGGAAATCAGGTAAGCGTTTTACCTCACGGTAGGACGCTTATTTTGGTTGTGTCATCTACAAAGAAACGATACAGAATGTGAAAAAATAACAAAAAAATTTTTAAAAACATGCAACCATTTCATAAATTTTCCTTCATAATAAGTAAGAGACCAAAATACAAACGAGGAGGTAAGGGTATTGGAGGACCAGGCGATTATCGCGCTTTTTTGGGCGCGCTCCCAACAGGCGATTACGGAAACAGCCGACAAGTACGGGAAGAGGCTTCATCAGCTTTCGATGAATATCTTACACAATCATGAGGACGCGCAGGAATGCATTAACGACACGTATCATGCCGCATGGAACACGCTGCCGCCTCAAAAGCCGGACTTTTTCTTTGCGTATCTTGCAAGGCTTGCGCGCAACTTTTCCTTTGATAAATACGACTATAACCATGCGAAAAAGAGAACGGCAACGATTGTTGAACTCAGTCAGGAACTGGAACGCTGCGTTCCGGCATCAAACGAACCGGAGCGCACTTGTGAGAACGCAGAAATCGGGGCGGCACTGAGTGCATTTTTGCAAAAGCAGCCAAAGCAGATGCGCCGCGTTTTCGTTCAGAGATACTGGTATGCGCAGAGTATCCGAGCGATTGCAGCGGATTGCGGCATCAGCGAAAGCAAGGTGAAGTCAATGCTTTTTCGGATGCGCGGAAAGTTAAAAATTCATTTGGAAAAGGAGGGGATTACAATATGAAAGCTCGCAATATACAGGCACGAAAACTGCTTGACGCGATGACCTGTCTTGATGATGCGCTGATTGAAGAGGCGGCACCCTGTGAGGAAAGCACTCTGACGGATACGGAGCCTTCCGGTTTTTGGAAAAAGCAGCGCAATTTCAGAAAAATGACAGCATGTGCGGCAATTCTGTTTATAGCAGTCATATCCTTATGGGTGTGGAAAAGCGGCATTGCGACACCGAAGCGGCATGTTTTGGATAACGGACAAACCGCAGGCGGCGCCGATTTGTGCACACCGGAAGAGTGCGCACAGGAATTTGTGTCAGAAACAGATGCAGTAATGGAAGAAAACGGAAATGCCGTTAGTCAGAATGTGCAGACCCCGGGGGATACGGCAGTTACTGGTATGCTTACGGAGGGAACGGTCATGGAGGCAGATGCGGCGATTGCAGAGGACTTGGCAGAGAACATGCCAAAGGAGGCAAAGGGTAACGCAATGGTACGGCTGATAGAGGAATTTCCGCCAAAGCAGAAACAGGACAGGGAAGAACAGGACGGCGGCTCCTATACGGAAGCCTGTTATAAAGTGCCTGAAAAGGGCAGCTACTTTTTGCTTAACGGCTTGAAAGCGGCAATCGACTATTGGGACAATGCAAACAACACGATTGAGCCGGCACAGCCGCAACAGTATCTATATCATGTGGCAATTGACGTATTTGGCGATATTGAACAAAACGGCGAAACCGTGTATGAGGAGCTGCGGCTCTCCGATGCCGGAAAAGAACTGTTGTATCAGGAATATGAACGTTTGTTTATGAAAGAACTTCCGGTCAGCCTCTCGGAGGATTTTCAGTTGACGGGGACGTTCAGCCGTGAAGAAATTGAGCAATTTGAGCCATTCGCAGACTACGGGTATGCATTTCGGCTTGTGAATGAATAGTGTGAAATCAAAATTTTACATGGCAAATTTGTGTCTTTGCATAAATTCGCGGGGAATTGGCAACTGCATAAAGGAAAAAGAAATGGAGGAATTTATATGAAAAAGAAGGATTTATTAAAAACAATGTTACTATCGGCGGCGGTGCTTTCGGCTGTCGGCCTTTTGGGAGGATGTGCAAATAACGACACAAGTACGGCGTCGATACAAC
>CAMWNY010000312.1 GCA_947175775.1 uncultured Lachnospiraceae bacterium
TGCGAAGTAATTATGGTATAATGTCGATAGACATTATACTCGCCCGAATGGGCATGAACTTGGCAATATACCAGCACAAAGCATAACAACACATCTGTTTCAGGAGGTTTCACATGTTCAGACTATGGGCAAGAATTTTTAAGGACAACCGTATGCTAAAGGATACCGTAATCTGCAATGATGCCGACGATACGCGCACGCACAAGGTATTTCACGCAATAGAAGAAGTCTGCTATCAGTTTGACCTCGGCAAACCGATTTGGCTTGACGCAACCGTAGCAGACTTTAAGCGGCACAGCAAGGCGCGTTTCACATCCGACAATTTTATCGAATCGATTGATTTTGATTATCTTGAAATTCAGGTAATTGAAGAAGATTAAACTACTTTATTTTAATTCCACCAAACAACTCACATTTGCCTCCGCAATTGCCGGGCTATGAGAGACTGCAATAATCTGTGCATTTGGCGCAAGGCTGCCAAGCAGCGGCATCAGTCACAGCTTCCACTTCATGTTCAATGAAGTTTCCGGCTCGTCAATGAGAAACAGCTGCCGTTTGTCTCCCTCCAAAATAAATACTGTCAGCAGAATAAACAACCGCTGCTCTCCCCCGGAAAGATGCCCAATCCCGTGTGTTTCCGGCGATGAATGGAACTTAATCACAATCCCGTCGTCTGATATTTCAATATATTTTTCCGGTCCGATATACGCATTAAAAATATCCTTCAATTGATTAACAGACTGTACCAACGTTTCTTCCTGCTCCAATTCACTTGACATCTTGACAATCAGCTTTGCAAGCAGACTGTTGTTCTTTAGCTCTTTTGCAATATAAATCTGATTATCACTTTTCAAAATGGAAATGATTTTATCACTCAACGCATTTTTCTCCAACCGTTCCAAGATGTCAATAAGCTTTTTTTGATTCGCCGGAAGCATCATTCTGAGCGCGGTTTCATCTACTGCTTCCATATTTGCAGAATCACATGCGTTCGCAAGAATATCAAACAAGGCTTTCTGAACTCTGTCCCGTGCTGCCTGCTGCGCCAAATGAAACCGCTCAAGCAGCAGCATTTCTACCATATGCATATCGACAGCATCAATGGTCAATACCGGCGCAGAAAAATCACTTTGACTTTCAAAGCTTACTTTCCCGTCCCCACTCTGCTTTAATTTAATATGCTGACTCAGATTATCACAAAGCATTTGCGCATCGTTTCCGGTTCTGAAATGCTCAATATGTCCCATCTCAACAATATACCGGTACAAAAAATCAGGCGACACGTTAATATGGCTCGCATTTCCACTGTTTGGGCATAACAGAATGCTTGTCATTCCAAACAGCTCAGACGCGCGGAATGCCGACCAGTCGTATGTTATCTGCGAGCTGTCGGATGCCGCCTGCTCCTTACATATGATTCTGATTTCTTTTTCTTTCCGATTGTCATTCTCATAAACAATACGTATCTGTTGTACCTTTTCCTCCGCTAAAACACGGTCTTCCTGTCCTAAAACAGCATTTAATAACCGCAGTAAGACCGTTTTTCCGCATCCATTATCTCCATATAGAACTGATATGTTCAGCGCAGATAAATTCAGCGATACCGTTTTTTGCCAGGACTGTGTTCTCTCGATATATATTGATTTTATATGCATTGTTTTTTCTCCAAATTAAATACCTGCTCATTTTCCCAAAATCAGTGTACCATATTTTGTATTATTTCTCCACACATAATATATTCTTTTCATGCAAAAAGCGGTCCCGCAGGTATCTGCCTGTGGGACCGCTTTTGTGCAATATGCCGGATTATCCTTCTATTGCAATGTAATGATTTTTCTCTTCGACAGCCTTTGTTTCCGCTTTCGGAATTTGGAACGTCAGGATACCGTTCTCATACTTCGGATGAATGTCATTCTCTGTTACATGGCTTCCTACGTAAAAGCTGCGGGTCATGCTTCCGGCGTAACGTTCGCGTCTGACATAATTGCCGTTCTCGCTCTTCTCGTCCTTGTCAAGTCCCTTTGCCGCATTGACGGTGAGGTATCCGTTGTTTAGCTGCATCTTAATCTCATCCTTTCGAAAGCCGGGCAGGTCGATGTCAACCTCATAGCCTGAACCAAGCTCCTTCACGTCGGTCTTCATGAGGTTCTTTGCATTCTTTCCGTACAAAACCCTGTCTATATCCGGAAATGCAAAATCCTCCATAAAGTTGTCAAATAAGTTTTCTCTAAAAATACTGGGCATCATCATAAGTCATATCTCCTTTCATTGATTGAAACATATTTTAGCACAATCAGAAATTTCTGAAGTGTCGTTTGCTGAAACCTGGAATGAAATGTTCTCTCTTCCTTTGTTCTATATGTACTATAACACTTATATTAGCACTCGTCAAGGGTGAGTGCTAATAATTTTGTGAACTTTCTGTGAACACTTTCCCTAATCTTGATAAAAGTATCTCCTTTTCTATAAGCTTTATTCAAGTTTCCTCTGCATGGGGCTGCACATAAAGAAAAAACCTGCCGCAAACACATACGTCCCTGCAGCAGGTTTTTCCTTTATCCAATATATCACACACGTTCCCGTCCGTAGCGCGCGCGCTCGTATGTTACATGAAGCCGTTCCATATCCGCATCACCCAAAAGCCCTGCGTTTTTCTCAATTTCCGACGGTGATTCATACCGTGCGGGAGGCTCTTTTCTGTGCTTTTGTATTGTTCTGCGGTACATCCGCCGGATACGCTGTGTCTCACTGTCCTGTCGTTTACGACGGTTTTGCCGGATATGTTCCTCTTTATGCAGCGGCTCTTCATCAAGCGCTTCAACCTTGTCGCCATTTTCATCATAACTGTCCCGAAACTCCCCAAACACCCGCTGAAGCGTCCGAATCGTCCCATACACAATCAATCCGGCACAAAGTGCGACAAATATCCACCAAAGGTAATTCCAAATTTCAGACGGCTTGGGCGGAGGCTCGTTTTGCAGGAATTTTATGATTCCGTCATCACCCTGCAAGCCCTCACCGCCGATTTCCGGTTGATACCCCATCCAATCGCCGTCAGCCTCAATCCCGTCAAGCCACGTCCGAATATCCGTGTAACGACGCTGTCCGCCAAGAAAAAAGGAAGGAACCATCGCCATAAAAACAAGCACGGCAAACAATCCCGTCATCGCCGCACTGATTGCATACAGGCGTTTTCGCGGAATACTTTTGGTGCGTTTGTTCAATCCAAGATACTGCTTTGTGGAGATCTGATACGCATATGCAAGCGCAGCAAAAAAGTAAACCGCACCGTTCCAAAACGCAAAATCACAAAGCGTCTTTGCATTAAAGATAATACCGACCGCATACATCACCGCAAAATACCACAAAAAACCAAGAGACGGCTGATTGAGCATGCTGACCGCCGGCGCAGAATATAAATCGTCCTCCTTCTCCTGCCGTGCCAGTCTGATACGCTCCTGAAACCGGATAAACCCGATAAAAAGGCTTTCCGCCGTCATCACCGTCGGATAAAGCACTCCGCTGCCGCCAAAAAACAGCCGCATCACGACCCATATTGCCATTGTCACGGCAAGGCACGAGAGCAGATAAAGACCCAAATTTTTCAGCCGGCGCACGGCAATCTCCGTCACTACAATCGCAACCGCAATCAACAGACATTTGAGATAAAACATTCCTTCACCGTCTGCGTCTTTTAGCTCGGCAACTGCATACAGTACCGGAAGCACAAGCATCACAATCAATGTGGCATGAATGTATTCCAGCATTTTCATACACGCTCCACCTCCCTGATATGCACACGCATAGTGCCTGACGACGACGCTTTTTCTTCCATAAACTGACGTTCTCCTCTATAGACGGGGCAAATCACAAGGACAGCGCTGTCCTTTGCCGTTTCCTGTAAAGCCTGCCAAAGCGTTTCGTCA
>CAMWNY010000313.1 GCA_947175775.1 uncultured Lachnospiraceae bacterium
GCCATCGTCCTGCTTTGGTTCATTTCTTCAATCACTTCGTTCATCGCGCCAAACGGCAGTACCGTTACCAAATTCCATTCCGAATAAGGCAGCTTGACACAATATATTTGTTGTCTGCTCCCACCAAATTCTAAAATTGCAGCGTATTCTTCCCCTTTCATCATGGCATCGGAAATTTCCAGCACATATGTATCAATCGCTTCCCTGCTGTCTGCTCCGAAACGTGCATACAGGCTTTCAAAATAGCTTGTATACCCATTGCCCACGGTGTTTACAATAAAACTGCCGTCATTTCTGATGATATGGGTATACATAAGACTATTTTCCCCCTCCATTTCCAGCATTGAACTGATATAATCCACTGGAACGGCCGTAATCATCGCCATACTGTGCCGACCGTTTCGCATCGGATAATCCGCATTAATACCAAACAAAACCACTTCCCTGCCGGATTGGTCCTTTCCGATTGCAACCTTACGCTCATTATTTTTCAAGGACGTAAAAAAGGGGACAGGATCCGCAAGCTCTATCTGTTCTCCATAGAGCATATCCATGCGCCCGTCGTCATCACACAACGCTAAATAATCAAATCCCCGCACGTTCACTCTGTAAATCAGTTCATCATACAGCGCCTCTATATCATCCGTATTTGAAACAACCACTTTCTCTGCTGTCTCGATCTGCTCTAATTTCAATTCAATCAAGGTACTAAAATGCGAATAAATCTGCTCACTGATACCCGCCATATACATGTCGCCCACTTGATCAATACTTCTTTTGCTCACATTGCTCATGTATAAGCCCAAACAGAAAAATGCCGCTACACTTAATATCAGAAGCATCAAAAAGCTTCCAATTAAAAATTGTGTCGTACGGCTTCCTTTATTATCTAGAACGTTCATGTGTATCTCTTCTCCTTGAATCAAAATTACTTGAAGTTATATCCGTTTTCTGTCGAAATCAACAGAAAACTATGCTATTTTATTATATCAGATTTTTCCATAAAAGCAAGTCTCTAAAAATTTCTTTTCACTTCAGCCTCCAAATACGCTTGTTTTATCCTGTTTTTACCGTTATAATAAAAATATAGTGCTATTATATAAATATAAGCACGGAAAGGAATGAAGCATCTATGACACCAAATTTAAATATGTTTTCCCTTGAAGGAAAAACCGCGCTCGTGACTGGAGCAAACACGGGATTGGGACAGGGGATCTGCGTTGCTTATGCCAAAGCGGGTGCAAATGTTATCGGTGTGGCAAGAAGAAGCTGCGAGGATACCGCTGCAAAGATTGCGGACATTGGCGGAAATTTTCAAGAAATCATCGCCGATTTATCAGATATTTCAGTGATTCCTCAGATTGTATCAGAGGCTGAAAAAGCATTTGGACGTGTGGATATTCTCGTAAACAACGCGGGAATCATTAAACGCTGCGACGCCGCAGATGTATCCATAGAAGATTGGGATTCCGTTATCAATATCAATGAAAAAATGGTATTTTTCCTCTCTCAGGCGTTTGCAAAAGGCTGGCTTAGCGACCATAAGGGCGGCAAAATAATCAACATTGCTTCTATGCTGAGTTATCAGGGCGGAATCCGCGTTCCGGCATACACCGCCAGCAAAAGCGCAATTATTGGTCTTACAAGAGAACTTGCCAACGAATGGTCAAAACATAACATCAACGTAAACGCTATTGCTCCCGGCTACATGGAAACAAACAATACGGAAAATCTTAGAAAAGATGAGCAGCGGAGCGAAGAAATTCTTGGACGCATTCCCGCCGGCCGTTGGGGAACTCCTGAGGACATTGCAGGCGCTGCAATCTTTCTTGCATCAGAAGCATCCTCTTATGTTCACGGCTTTACGCTTGCCGTTGACGGCGGATGGCTGGCACGATAAAAAGCAAAAAACATAAAATGCCGTGTACATAAAAAATGACAGCAGTGTCATAAAATCTGCTGTCATTTTTTGATAAGTGTATTATCCCCACAAATTATATTTATTGCTAATATAAGAGGAGAACGCATTTGCATCCTGTCCGTACTGGTTTCCCATACTCTCTAGCTCAGCTGCCACACTGTCGGATATATTCGATGCCATATACTGCAGCTTCTGTACGAACTCACTTTTTGCACCGAACATGTTCTCAAGATCCTCTACCTTTGCAGCTTTTAACTTCTCCTCATCAATCGTAAGACTTCCGTCTTTTTCCATTGAAATACCCAACTCGCTTAACGCATCCCCGTTTTTAGAAGCAATCTGCTTTAACAGCTCACTGTAACACATATTAATTGATGATGTATTGTTGCCAAGCTGTTTTCTTGTTTCATTATATTTCTCAATCAAGGTCTTTACGGTTTTAATAATCTCTGCCGTATTCCCGCTTTCCTTTGCCTTCGCAAAAAGATTATCTTCTTTCTCATTGGTGAGCGCTTTTGCCGCATCCTCCAGTGCATCTGATGCAGCCTCTAGTTTTTCGTACGACGTCCTCTTTGCCAACTCTGATTTCTGCGTCATGCTGTTTTGCAGGCTGCCTAAAAGCGAATTATTGTTCTTGTTATTTACATAATTCAATAAAGATGAATTGTTGACAGGCATGCCTGCCTTTCTTGCCGTTTCGTTTAACATTTGTGTCGTAATTCTCATATGCCGGTTCCTCCTGTTTTTTGTCTCTTATACCTAGTCCCTTAACGTTGACTTACACAAATTATTTCGGACAAAAAACAAAAATTATAATACCCTTTGCATCATTTGACCATAAGATGACATAAAATGACTACCGAAACACAATCTCTCCTGTCACATCATTCATGGATTCAATAATTGCAAGCGATTCCAATTGAATTCCTTTTGCCCTGATTTCACTTCCGCCCTTCTGAAATCCCTTTTCAATGGCAATCCCTATTCCTTCAACGCAAGCCTCTGCCTTATCGGCAAGCTCCAAAAGTCCCAACAGGGCGCACCCGTTTGCAAGAAAATCATCAATAATCAGAACATGATCCTCCTTGGTTAAAAACTTCTTGGAAACAATCACATCATACATATTGACATGTGTATAGGACTGTATCTTCGTACAGTAATTGTCACTGTCAAGATTAATGCTTTTTGCCTTCTTTGCAAACACCACGGGCACATCAAACACTTCTGCCGCAATCGCCGCAATCCCGATACCGCTCGCCTCTATTGTTAAAATTTTATTAATCGGTTTCCCCTCAAAACGCCTTTTCCACTCCTTGGCCATTTCACGGAAAAGCGTAACATCCATCTGATGGTTGATAAAACTGTCTACTTTCAGCACATTGCCCGCACGCACAGCGGCATCCTTTAAAATTCGTTCCTCCAAAAGTTTCATTGGTATCCCTCACATTATCTGTTCTCAATCTGCCAATCAATCGGTTCCATTCCGTTTTTCTCAAAAAATGCGTTCGCCTGACTGAAATGCTTACAGCCGAAAAATCCGCGGTATGCTGACAACGGGCTTGGATGCGGCGCCTTTAATATCAAATGCTTTGGATTGGTAAGCATCGGTGCCTTATTTTGCGCCGGTCTTCCCCACAGAAAATAGACAATCGGACGGTCCTGCGCATTGACCGCCTGTATCACGGCATCCGTAAACTGTTCCCAGCCATGACCCTGATGTGAATTTGCCTGATGCGCGCGCACTGTCAAAACCGTATTCAAAAGAAGAACACCCTGGTCCGCCCATTTTTTTAAGTACCCGTTATTTGGTATATAACAGCCCAAATCCTCCTGTAACTCTTTATATATATTTTGCAGAGAAGGTGGAATCTCCGGCTGGCTTGGCAAAACGGAAAAACTAAGCCCATGTGCCTGATTGACATTGTGATACGGATCCTGCCCCAGTAAGAGCACTTTTACTTTACTCAGCGGCGTAT
>CAMWNY010000314.1 GCA_947175775.1 uncultured Lachnospiraceae bacterium
GTATAGCACCATGAAACGGGCGGATGTGATGATGTATGAGAAGAAGCAGGAGTATAAAAGGCGGATTGAGAAATAATAAAATTTTAACAAATTTGCACAAAAGACTACCATTTTTTATAGTTTTATAGTATAATTTCGATAAATGAAATTTCAATAAAATAATGCTTAAGGAGGATGCAGAACATATGGCAAAAGAAATGATTGCAATGCTGCTCGCCGGAGGGCAGGGCTCGCGTCTGTACACACTGACACAGAAGTTAGCTAAACCTGCGGTTCCCTTTGGTGGGAAATACAGAATTATTGATTTCCCGCTGTCAAACTGTGTAAATTCGGGAATTGACACAGTCGGTATCCTTACACAGTATCAGCCGTTGGTGCTCAACGAGTATATCGGAAATGGACAGCCGTGGGATTTGGACAGACTCCACGGAGGCGTGCATGTGCTTCCGCCGTATCAGCAGGCAAGCGGCTCTGACTGGTACAAAGGCACGGCAAATGCCATTTATCAGAACATTAACTTTATTGAACGATATGACCCTAAGTATGTCATCATTCTTTCGGGCGATCAGATTTGCAAGCAGGATTACAGTGACTTTTTGCGTTTCCACAAGGAGAAGGGCGCGGAGTTCAGCGTGGCAGTTATGGAGGTTCCATGGGAAGAGGCAAGCCGCTTCGGTCTGATGGTGTCGGATGAGAATGACAAAATTACGGAGTTCCAGGAGAAACCAAAGGAGCCGAAGTCAAATCTTGCGTCAATGGGTATTTATATCTTTAACTGGGATATTTTAAAGAAATATTTGATTGAGGACGAGAAAGATCCTGAGTCTGAGAATGACTTTGGTAATAATATTATTCCAAATCTGTTGAGGGATAAGAGACAGATGTATGCATACCGGTTTGACGGATACTGGAAGGATGTCGGAACGATTTCGTCTTTGTGGGAAGCAAATATGGAAGTGCTTGATCCTGAAAACAGCGGAATTAATATTTTTGACGACAATTGGCATATTTACAGCCGAAACAGCGGTATGACAGGTCACAGGGTAGGCGAAAACGCTGAGCTTGACAACTGCATGATTACTGACGGCTGCAGCATTGAGGGAAAAGTAAAGCATTCGATTCTCTTTGCGGGCGTTAAGGTAGAGAAGGGCGCGGAGGTTGAGGATGCCGTTATCATGGGCGGCAGCGTCATCAAGGAAGGCGCAAAGGTAAAACATTGTATTATCGCGGAAAATGTAGTGATTGAAAAAGACGCGGTAGTCGGCGTGATGCCCGAAGGCGATGAAAAGGGCGTTGCAACGGTTGGCTCAGGCGTGACAGTCGGCGAGGGCGCCGTTGTCGGACCAAAGGCTATGGTATCAGAGGATGTTAAGGGAGGTGACAAGGTATGGTAAATTCTAATTCAGATTCAGCAATGGGTATTTTGTTCCCGAACAGCTATGATTCGTTGGTACCGGAACTTGTTTCAGAACGTCTGATGGCATCCATACCATTTGCAAGTCGTTACAGATTGATTGACTTTATGCTTTCAAGCATGGTAAACTGCGGTATTGACAATATTTCGGTAATTGTAAAGAGAAATTATCATTCCCTGATGGATCATCTCGGTGCGGGCCGTGAGTGGGACTTAACACGTAAAAACGGCGGCTTGAACATTGTTCCGCCATTTGCGCAGAAAACGGTTAATATCTACAACGGCAGGGTTGAGGCGATAGCAAGCATTCTCGATTACTTAAACCGTCAGAAAGAAAAATATGTGATTATGGCGGACACGAACATTGCCGTGAACTTTGACTTTAGTGCATTTTTGCAGAAACATATTGACAGCGGTGCGGATATTACGATTGCTTACACGAAAGAGGAAATCCCCAAGGCATTTATTGATATTGACATGACCAAGAAAGACCTGTACTATACGCTTGATATTGATGAGAATGACAAGGTGAAGAAGATTATTGTCAACAATAAGGACAAGGGAGAGCAGAACATGTCCATGAATATCTACATAATGGAACGCAAGCTCCTCATTGACCAAATCAGGGAGGCGTATGTAAACGGTCAGACTTATTTCGAGCGCGACATTGTTTCTCCGCAGCTTGACAAGCTGGATGTACAGGCATATCAGCACACAGGCTATTATGCGCGTATTCTCGATGTGAAGAGTTATTTCGCGGAAAACATGAAACTGCTCAAGGAAGAGAACGTTAATGCGTTGTTCTCACCGAGCACGGTTTACACGAAGATTCGTGACGATAACCCGACAAGATACGCTACAGGTTCTCACGCAAAAAATGCGATGGTTGCCGACGGCTGTGTGATTGAGGGAGAAGTTGAAAACAGTATTCTCTTTAGGGGCGTTAAGGTTGGCAAGGGCGCAAAGGTTAGAAACTGCGTGCTCATGCAGGATACCGTGATTGAGACGGGCGCAACGGTGGAATACACGATTACAGACAAGAATGTAACGGTTTCTTCTTATAAGGAACTGAAGGGTACGGAATCGTTCCCGGTGTTTGTGGAGAAGAGAAAGACAGTATAAGATTTAGTTGTAAAATATATGAAAGCTGCTCAGATTTTGAGCAGCTTTTTTACGGTCAATATTTGTTTTAAATCAGATTTTCACGAATAAATACTGCGTTCATAATGCGGCACATATCGGCGAATAAGGTTAATGCGATTTTAGGAAATGCCGAACGCCTGTCAAATACGTCTGCAGATATTAAACCAACAGCTTCCCCTTCCCTGTCACGGATAATATATTGCATATAGCAGGCAACACCTGTATCGGAAAGCAGCTTGTACACTTCAGGAGTCGAAAATTCGAGCGATTGCAGGTTGCTCACTGCAAGTAAATTGTTGGTAAACAGATAGAGATATTTGACATTTTTTAACACGGAGGGGTCTGCCATAGGCACATCGGGAGAAAGTGTGTTTGTATACGCAGGTGCGCCGGTGTCATTTAAAAATATTGAAACCCTATTGATTGTAAGTACATGCGCGAAGAAATCAAGTACTTCCGTAACGGAATCCGTTCCATACACAATCAGGTCAGAGAGCATATTGTGAAGAGCATTAATGTCTGTCTCTGAATAAAATGTGTTTGATACATTGATAATATCATCATCGTTTTGAACATTGAAATCGCCATGCAGTTCAGGCTTATAAATAATATATCTGTTTTTCCCTTTTACTTTTGCCAAATAGAGAGAACGGTCGGCAATTTTAAATAAATCATGATATGTTGTAGAGAATGGTCCGATGCCATAACGTGCAAGACCGATTGAGCAGCTAAGCTTGCGTTCCATTTGATCGTGATACAGTGTTGCTACATTGGTTTTAATACAACGCAGTACATTTCTAAATTCAAGTTCATCGCTAAATTTTTCAAAAACAATAAAAAACTCATCGCCTCCGATGCGTCCTGCAACTCCATTTGTTCCAACTGCATTCTTGATAACTGCTGCAACTGCTTTGATTACTTTGTCGCCAAACATATGACCAAAATTATCATTGACACTCTTAAAATCATCAATATCAATAATGGAAAATGCCACGTGATCACGGTTTATGCCGTTTAGGGCATCTTCGGCATATTTCATAACAGATTTTTTATTCAAAAGACCGGTAAGGCTGTCGATATACGAGTCTTCAAGGATTGTGGTGTTTGTGTCGCCGGTGGCTTCATGAATAATAGCCCATGTACCGATGACGATGGTATCCCCATTTTCATATTTTTTCGGCTGAAAGCTGACACGGTAACGTTCAAGCATATTTGCGTCGGATATAATACATCCGTGGAAGGTATAGGTTTGGCTGAATTTTCCCTCGCGCAGAATGGAGCAAAAAGTTTCGAATGTTTCCTGATCCTCCTGTGCAATACGGTTT
>CAMWNY010000315.1 GCA_947175775.1 uncultured Lachnospiraceae bacterium
CACGCGTTACTCACCCGTCCGCCACTAGACTTTACATCACTAGGTTTCAATAAAGTCCCGTTCGACTTGCATGTGTTAGGCACGCCGCCAGCGTTCATCCTGAGCCAGGATCAAACTCTCATGTTAAAATTTGATTTGGCACCAGTTAAACTGGCTAATTCTCTGCAATTTTCATCACAGATACTATAAAAACCTTCGGTTTTCATAGTGCTTATGGTCATGCGACCTGCCATTAATGCAGACATCGCATGATTCCGATTTACTTTAAAGGTTTGTCTGTTCTTTTCGAACATGTTCTCTGAACAATTCTTTTTTAGAATTTTCAGGGTTGCATTACTGTTTATTTGTCAAGGTTCTCAGCTTTGTAAGCTGTTGTTTGCTTGTCCTCGTTCGTGACAGCTTAATCAATTTACCACATGTTGCCATTGTCTGTCAAGTACTTTTTAAAAATTTTTTATTTATTTTTTTATAATCTAATTTTATGCCCTTTAACTACAGTATTTGCTTTAAAAGAGCCACCAGATAATTAGAAGAATATATTATTGTCAGGAATTTATTTTGCGCCGTCTGCTCAAGAACCCATTGATGCAGACCAAACAAATCAAAACTTCCAATCAGCAGATACGCAAGCCAAATAACAAATACCGCCTCTATAGTTCCAAGAGCAGCGCCGGTAAGCTTATCCGCAAATCTTCCTATCGGAATAGCACGAACAAGTTTAAATGTATCAATTAGAAATTTTACCAGCTTATGTATCAGCCTTATTACAATAAGCAAGAGAATTGCTATCATTACGCTCATAATACTCCCTTGCAAAAAACTGCCTATGCCTTTTACGGCTACTATCAGTACAAGTATTCCCAAAATGCATGAAATTATTCTGATAAGCCCTTCGAGAAGCCCTCGCCTCCATCCCCATACTGCACCCGTAATAATTGATATTACTATTATGATAAATAATATATTAATATTCAACTCCCAACCTCCCTGATTTATCAAACCTGTTCGTAAAACCTTTACTGCAGCTCTATCAGCTGTATTGCATTGTCTGTAACTACCGTATAGCGGGAAATGTTTCCCATTGGAAGAATACAAAGCATTCGTTCCATAAATGTTCCTTCAAATTTAAGCCTGTTATCCCAGTCATAGATAAGGCATTCGTTATCATTGTATATAATAAAAGAGGCTGTATCAAATAAAATATCCGTATATTCCATGCTAAAAGCAATCTCGTTTACTTTCTTTGCATTTGTATCATAGATTTCCATGCGGTAAGAAGTTTCACCGGTAGCATTAAAAAACACCAATCCTACATAATTTTCATTATAAAAAACGCTCTGTATTTCTTCGGAAATCAACGTGTCCGATATACTTTCCGGTTTTTGCCTGCCTTTAAAAAACATCAGGCGGTTGTCTGCCACTGCAAAAACAGTATCATTCTCCATAAAATGAACCATTGGCACTACTGCATCTGCGTAGCCGTATCCGCCAACCAGATTATCCGTATAATTCTGTCCCACTGCGGAGAAATTATAAAATCCGACACTTGATGATAATTGACCATTATCTGCTTTAATATACGAAACAGCCACCTGCATACCGTCATTTGAAATATCAATAGCAACCGGATAGCCTGACTGACTCATAGTTGTCTTAAAAGAAGCCAACGGATTGCCCGTTTCGCCCATAGCGCTATACAGATATATTGCCGTAATCGTTGAATCATCAAGAACTACAGCCACAATGCCATTTTCAGAAACGCAGAAATCCCTTATTGGCATAGTCGTTTCTATTGTTCCTAAAATGCCTTGTGTATTAGCAATATAAATATTTCTGCCATTATAATCACCCACTGCAACTGTTTTTTTACAGGTGCGTATTATGGGATTTTGCATTTCATATGTTTGATTCCAAATAACTTTTCCTTTTGTGTCGATACAGCTCATTCCATCATTGCTGTAAGTAAAGAGACTGCCTGCCAAATTCATACATTTTGAATCTGCCGATTTTGTCCATTCAGTCTGCTGCACAACTTCATAATCAACGTATATCTTACTTTTCCAGTTCAGGTAAAGGGCAAGCGTCAGAACTGCCAAAATAATCACCGCAATAAGAATCGTATATATCTTTTTATGACGGTGTCTTGCCAACATGTGATCCATTGACTGCTGTTTTTTATCATCCGCCTTTTTGTCTTTTTCCTTCTTTTTCGAGAACTGATGTTTGTTAAATTCTTTTATCTCTGCCATATCATTTTGTGCTCCGTTTCAGCGCATTGTGCATTTCCTAATATAGTATAACATTATTTTTACGGAAGTAAAAGCTTTTGACCGGAAAGAATGCTGTCAGGGTTGTCCAAACCGTTTAATTCACAGATTTCTTCCATTCGTGAATAGTCTCCGTAAGTATTGATGCAAATGCTTCTGAGCGTATCGCCGCGCTGCACCACATAATATTGCGGAGCAGGTGCCGTAACGGGCTGTGCCGGCTGCTGCGGTGTGGGTTCTAGCTGCATGGAAGGCAATTCTGCCGGCATTTCGGCAGACGGTTCATCCGTTTCTGCAGGTGTATCAATTGATATTTCCGTATATTCCCCGACAGCCTGCTCCTGTGTCTGATTGACTGGCGCAATATATTTTTCAAAGGTCTGCGGCATATTGCTTTCCATATTTTCTGACACAAATGTCATACAGTAGTCTATGCTTTCCTGCATGTTTTTCATTTTTCCGTAGCTGTTTAAGGAAATGATACCATAGGCAATGACACATACGACAAGGCTTAAACTCAGCACATTCATTGCCCCCCACACCAAACTGACTTTGGCCGCCTCCAGATTGTACGCCTGCGTCAGCCTGCCAAGTCTTACGGCGTTGTCCGCAGAAACACGGCTGCCCGATTTCGCAGAGGTCCTGCGCAGCTGCCGTTCGCGGCGTTCGCTGTTCCATTCGATTAGATAATTCTGCATTTCCTCGTTTTGGTCATAGTAGATATAGAAGTCGTCGAGAATCACTTTTGTTCCTTTGGTGCTGATTTCAAAGCGAATGCCTCTGTCCTTATTGAGACTCACAAGTGCGGTACAAAGCGGTGCAGCAGCTGAAAAACAGTTCTTCCCCACATGTTCCGATGTCGTTGCTCCCGAAATAACCATGATGCTTTGCGACGACTGTTCAAAACCAGCGCCGTACAGGTTAACGGACGTACCTGCAATGGTGTCGGGCTCCTGTTCAAAAATCAGCTTTTTAATAAATGTATGTACATAATCCTCCAAATAAAGTACATAGATGCCCTCGGAAATGTTTTTTGCATCGCCTACTGTTCGGGTATTTACAGGGATATTTGTTGTCTGCATGTCCATCTTTTTTCCTCCATTCCAAAGCGTTTGAGATCGTATTCCAGTTTCTGCCTATAACGCCTATCATAGCACGCTTTGGGTGAGGATTTTGTCAAAACAAGTCAGCAAGGTCCCACAGATTATCGGTACTATCTGTGGGACCTGTAAATCCTGTTCTGATTAGTTGTAGAACTTGTAGACTGTTGTCGTTTTGTAAGGTCTTTCGGGACCGTATACAACGTCTTGGAACTGCGGCTGGTTAATTGCGTCGGGAAATGTCTGTGTTTCTAAACAGAGACCGCTTCTCTTTTTATATTCCGCGCCGCCCTTTCCGGTTTCGGGCTGTATGCAGTTGCCGGCGTAGAACTGGACGCCCGGCTGGTCTGTGTAGACGAGCATTTTTCTGCCGGATACCGGGTCTTGGACTTCCGCTGCTTTTTTGACGGTTCCATCGTATTTGTCGATTGCGGAGTTGTGGGCGTAGACTGGTCCGTATGTAAGCTGCGTGTAGTCCGCGTCGATGT
>CAMWNY010000316.1 GCA_947175775.1 uncultured Lachnospiraceae bacterium
GTCAATCAGCTCTCACAAATTCGCATCCGGAAGGTTTGCATCCAAAGGAACCGCCACACTGACGCTGTCTACCGTTCCAAAATATGTAACCACCCACGAATAAGAGGTCGGTCCGATAATCGCAATATGCTTTCCCTGTTCTCCCAATGCCGCCAATGCCGCGGAAAAACGTTCACTGTCGTCTTTTAACTGTGTGTAGCTTTTGCTCTCAATTTTTGCCGCCTTTTTTCCGCTCTCGTCAGCGCCTTTTACCTTATAACGAAACGCATCCTGCGCATGATACTTTTTTTCTGCTTCCACAAGAAGTTCCCGTATGGTGCTCTTTGTCTCATTCATATATACATCTCCAATTCTATTGACTGTTTCAGTCAATCGCATTTTAGGCAGGTGCCGTGCAGCGTCCGTCCAAACGAACATTGCACGGCTCTTGTTTATTGCAGTGTTTCCAAATAATCGGCAGCTTCCTGTACTGTACGAATATCTGCCGCCTTCTCCGGATCAATCTCCACATCAAGCTCGTCTTCCACCTCGCCAAGCATACTCATAAAGTCAAACGAGCTAAAGCCTAAATCTTCCATAAAGCGCGATTCCGGCTTAATATCCTCTTGCTTTACCTCAACATAATTTGTGATAATCTCCGCTAATTTCTCAAACATATCGTTCCCCTCTTTCCGCATTTTTTCATGCTTTTGCAGCTATTATTTTAACACAGCGACAGACAATTACACAAGCTTAATAATATCGCCGATTTTTAAGTTCGGGTTTTCAATTCCCTTAAACATAATCTTGCACATATAATAATAGAACAGCTCCAAAGTCTCTTTGCTGTATGCCTTAATCTGATGCTCAAAGCTAAAATCCAAACCATTATCCTCAGGTCTGTGCATAACTGTAAGGTAAAGCCCGTCCGCATAGTAACCGTTGCCGTAACGCTTTGTCTTATACCGAATGTCGCCCAAATCAACCAAGCCCTTTTCACGCAGCGTCGCCGGCTGGTATGTGAGTGCAACGGTCTCATATCCCATGCCGCGTGGCGGATTATAAACCTGATGTTTATAATTCATGCACTCTACAGGGTCAAAGTTTACATAACGGAATACCTCGTTCTGTTTATCCCTGATTTCCAAAATGCCTTCTAAAAAGCTCTTATCCTCGGGAATGATCGTCCGGAACGGAAAGCTGTGAATACGCGTACCGCCGGACTTCTTTTCCAAAAGCGTCGCCCTGCGGGCATATGCAACCATCATGGAAACGTCGTCGCAATTGTTCATCTTCTGCAAGTACGTACGGATTCCCATAATCAGCAGACATTGCAGTGAAATATGCTGTTCCTCACAGAATGTCATCAGACGCTGTGTCGGCTCTCCTTCCAAGTGAAAAATATCAATTGCCGCCGCAAAGCTGTCGGAACCGGTCGGTGCGGCACGCAGATTGGGATTTCCGGTTGCCCGTCTTGCCTCGTCAAGACGCTTTTTGCCCTCAATACCATTGTAAATCGGCTCCGGCGCTTCAAACAATTTGTGAAAGTACGCCCGATCTCTTGCCTGCGCCTTGCTGCCTGCCTCGTATGCATAATCCTTTTCCAACTGCTCAATATACGAACGCGTATCCGCAGGATACGGCACGTTTTCAAAGTTCGCATTACAGTAGAGCTCAATTACATCTTTCATAAAACCGATTAACGACTGTGCGTCAAGAAAACGGTGGTCACCCACAATATACATTCCCTCAAAACCGTCCGGCGTCTTGATAATGACAATCTTGTTCATGGGCTCATCCTGTCCGAACGGAACGCGCGTCCACGCCGTCATCTGCGCCTCCGCCTCTTCCATCGTCTTTCCGGTAAAGTCCACATACTCAATTTCGCGCTCCTCCTTGTCCACAATGTACTGATACCATTGCTTCTCTTTCGTATCATAGACAAGCCGTGCGCGCATTGACTCATTTCGTTCATATGCCTTATAGATTGCCTTGCGCAGCTCTTCAACATTGAGTTCAAACTCAATGGTCAGACTGCTTCCGACATTGAGAATCTCCTGTCCCGGGCTGTACTGTGAATAATAAAAATGGTATTTTTGTGCCGCCGTCAACGGATACGTTTTATATCCTTTTCTTGTTTTCATCCGGTTCTCCCTTCGTTTTGACTGTTTTAGTCATTATAATACGTCGTTTAAAAAATCCGACATTGCCTGTTCATATTTTTGTGTATCCTTATAATAGCTCTCTGCATGTGCAGCACCCTCGATAATCAGCTTCTTTTTGGGCGACGCACAGCAGTCATATATCTCATGGCACATTTTACAAGGAACAAACGTGTCATTTGAACCATGAATAAATAAAATGGGAACCTTTGCCTTTGCTACCTCACGCTTGGCGTTGCACTCGTCCATGCCATAACCCGCAAGCTTTTTGTTGATTGCATCAGCGCCCGGAATCACGGGAAACGTCGGAAGATGATACATGGAATTAAGCACATGCGTAAACACTTCTTTCGGAGACGTAAAACCGCAATCTGAAATAATGCCCTTCACCTGTGCCGGAAGTTCCAGCCCGCTTGCCATAAGCACTGTTGCACCGCCCATCGAAGTTCCGTGCAGTATAATCTCCACATCTTCTCCAACTTCCTGTATCACCCAGTTAATCCACACAAGCGCATCTTTTCGGTCAAGGCATCCAAAACCGATATACTCGCCCTCGCTTAGACCATGCGCCCGCGCATCCGGTAAAAGCATCGCATAACCTCTCTTCAGATAATAGTCCGACAGACCGATATAGTCCGACATTCCATGACTTGTATATCCGTGAAAGCAAATCGCAACTTTTTTTCGGTCCCTGTTCTCATCAATTGACGGAAAATACGTCGCATGAAGCTTAAGCCCGTCAAACGACATTTGGTGAACATCTTTATGCGCCTGTGCCAGCATAAACGCTTTTCTCTTTTCCATCATCGGCATATACTGCGACCAGTCCGTTCCGGACATTTTCATCGTACGTTCCACTTTCGCATTGTTACGTTTCATGGTTCTTCTGTAAAAATAAGCCGTCTCGCCCACGCCTACTGCCGCAAGCACTCCAAGACAAATCATCGTCATTCTCAGTATTCCCATTTTTATCACGATGCTCCTCTCTAACTCTTATTTTCCCGCGGATTTATTTTTGGATTCCTTTTTTGTTTCACTATCCGCTTCTTTTTTGCTCTCTTTTTTAGGCGCTTTTTCTTCTTTCTTCATTTCCTTTTTCTTCTGCTGGATAATCTCGTTTAAGCGCAGCGCTTTATCGATATTTCCCTCCACACGAAGCTTCTGTGTCGTAAACGCCCAAACCGGATCCATCTCGCCGTCCGCAATTTTAATCAGCACATCCGGCGCACAGATAAACATTGCGTCCCTGTCATAGTATTCATACGGCTCCACAAACAGCTGTCCGTCCTTTACCTCGACATAGAATGCGCCGCCTGCTTCCTCGTCCTCGATGTCAAACTCAAATGCCAAATGCTCCTGAATATCGCTCACATCGGCACCCATAAATTTCCCTTTAATTTCATAAAATAAATCTGTGTATGTCATAACGTCCTCCCTCGTTTTTGTTTTAGCGTGTCCGCCATGTTATTGTGACAATTTTCGACCAGTGGTCGAACTCTTTTGTCTTAAGCCTATCACACTTTTCGACCGTCGGTCAAGTACATTTTCTCTGAAATTATCCTAATCTTTTGAGATATATTATGGCACTTTTTACAATTGTTTGCCCTAAGGCAGTATGTTATAATTTTGAATAATTAAACCGTTGTCCTATAAACAGAAAGGTGGCGCCTTTATGCCTGACATGAAAAAATACGATTTAATATTGGAC
>CAMWNY010000317.1 GCA_947175775.1 uncultured Lachnospiraceae bacterium
AACTCCCATTTACTCTTCCATTTTCTTTTGTCTGCAATTCATTGTATGTCTTAATATGAGAAAAATATTTTGAGAATTATCATTTTGCATGATTAGTGGAACATAACTGATTCTTTTTAAAATACTTTTCAATTGTTTTGATGTATCTTTTTTATGATAGTAAAGTATAATTGCATAGATTACGTTTAAATAACCGCTTAATTCCGAATAATTACAGCTATATAAAAAATCTATACATTGATTATTGCTTACTCTTCCCGTAAAAATATAATAGACATCAATTGGCGAGGCACACAGGTATTTTAATTCATTAAAACTCAAACGCCGTAATGCAAGTTCAACTTTACTATAATTACTTTGTGTCATATGTATAATCTGTGCCATTTCATTTTGCGATAAAGATTTACTGGAACGTTGTTCTTTTAATCTCACTAATACGTTATTGTAACTTAAACCCATAGGTAGACTTCCTTTGTACTGTAATTCATTTACCTATTTTAAGTCAATTTTAATATCTATTATGCACCGATTTAGAACTATTCTATGAAAATTCGTTTTCACACATTTTTTCTGCTTGTTCGATAATTAAATCTACTGCATTCGCCTGCTTATCTGGCGGATACTTATATTTTCTAAGCAGCCTTTTTACGGTAATTCTCATCTGTGCCCTGACACTCTCTCGAACATCCCAGTCAACCTTAATGTTATTCTTAATGCTTATTGTAAGCTCTCTTGCAATTTGTTTCAGAACATCATTCCCATAAAATTCCCTGGCAGACTCATTGGAAGATATTGCATCATAAAATGCCAATTCATCGTCTGATAATCCAAGTTTTTCGCCTCTTTTATTCCGTAACTACTGTAAATGTCATAACCGTCGTCCGCCATGTCAATGAGCTTGCGCACAACAGTGTTGGAGGAGGTGTTTGCCCAGTACGAACGCGGAAACCAGTTTTCGTTTTCCCCCAAATCATCAATAAACTGTATCACGCTCCACGGATTATAGACATTCGTATTTCCGAAAATATAGCCGTTATACCACTCCTGAATTGCGTCATATTTATGGGGCAATCCATAATAATCGCATAATTCCCGCACCTCTGTCGGCGTAAAGCCAAAGTATTCCGCATATTTTTCATCCAATATGGAAATGATTTTCAAGTTGTTCAACCCAGTAAAGATGCTCTCCTTTGAAATGCGCAGACAACCTGTTATCACAGCAAATTCCAAGCTGCCGTTTGTCTTAAAAGCAGACTCAAATAAGGAACGGATAAAGCCAACCATTTCATTATAAAAATTCTCCGTAAACGCATTCTCAAGCGGTACGTCGTATTCATCAATTAAAATAATGACTTTTTTTCCATAATATTTTTCAAGGCATTGTGACAAAAATTGGACGGATTGGTTATAACTGTCCTTTCTGCCGTGCGCCTCATAATATTAAGATATTCTTCCTTTTTCTCAGACAGGCATTCCGCTTACATCTCCCTTCTTATCCAACAGCTCTTTCATAAACCACGTCTTGTCAATAAAATAATATCCCCTTGTTACTAACTTTTCAAAATTATCTACCCCTACCGGCAATGACTGTTCCATATAAGTCCTCCAGTCCTATTCAAATTCCTCTGAGTAATTTTAGTATATCCGATAATACATGCGCTTGTAAAGAAAAAGGATATGCTTTCACATATCCCTCTCCAAATACGCCTTTATAAATTCCCCGGTATTTTTGCCTGCTTCCCCGGCAGCCACTCGGCAATCGAAGAGCACATTCACTATACCACAGCTTTATCCCATTATGATACATATTTCTGCAATGTCTTGCGGACCGCACCCGTATCGGCAATTACCGATGTCTTGACATCGCCGCAATATCCTCGTCCATATCCTACGACGCCGCATGGAAAAGCTCCTTCTTCTCAATTAAAAGGTGTCCCAAATGAACACCTTTCTTACGCAGTATTTCACAATTTCTCGCTGTTACTACTTTCTCCGTTCCAATAACCTTTCGCCCCCTACGGCAAATCCCGTACTTCCACCCGGTGCAGCGATAAAAATACCGCCCATGCCGCGATCACAAGCAGCATCCCATAAAACGCCATATTATTCGCCAGCGTCGCCGAGCCGATATTCCCCTGCGTCAGAAACGTAATCACCACCGCCGTCACAATCGCCGCCTTGGACGATTTCATCAGCAGCCCGACCGGCAGCGCGATATAGCTGATACTCACCATCGCAGCCGAACCAAGAAGCATATCCAGCCAAAAAGACGGCGCACCAAACGCAATCCCGGCTGCGGAAATTCCAAGAAACGGTCTTGCCAAAAACATCATGCCAAATGTAAATGCCTTGCTTATTACCATCGCCGCAACATTGAACACCCACACGGCAGCCATTTTTGATATTAAAATCTTTTTTCGGCTAATCGGGTACGAAAACATTAAATGCATCGTCCTTTTTTCATAAGCGCCCACAATAAAGGACGCCAGCATCACACCCGTAAAAATGATATACGCCATATTCATAAAAAGGTCCACAGAGGCATTTATCATGTCCGTTCCATACGCCTCCACCGTTTCCACCGTCTCAAGCTCCCCCGCCATCGCGGTAAGCATCAGCGAAAGAATCACCGTCATAATCGCCGCATTTCGAATATATGTTCCAACTCTATTTTTCTTCCATTCCAAACGAATTAATTTTAACATGATTGTCCCTCCTGTGTGAGTTTTAGAAAATAATCCTCCAGGCTTTCCGATTTCCTTCCGATTGCCGAAAGCCCGACATCATTCAAAGCCAGCGCCTTTGACAGCTCATCGGTCGTAATCCTGCCGTCATAAACACGGATACGGTTCCCGTCAAACACCTTGAAATTATGCAAATGCAGCTGCTCCGCCAACACATAAGCCGCCTTCGTAAGATCCGCCGCCGCAATCTCAATATATTCCGTGTTCTGCTCGGAAATCTCTTTCATGGAAATTTCTTTCTGCATAACGCCATGATGAATCACGCCAATCGTGTCCGCAATACTCTCCACCTCCGAAAGCATATGACTGGAAATCATAATCGTCATTCCATATTCCGTACACAGTCTTTGGAACAAATCCCTAAGCTGCTTCATCCCCGCAGGGTCCAACCCATTTGTCGGCTCGTCAAGCACCAAAAGCTCCGGACGGCATAAAATCGCGCGCGCAATTCCCAACCGCTGTTTCATACCCAATGAGTAATTTTTCACCGCCTTTTCGGCAGCATCCGTCAATCCCAACATCGCAAGCGCATTCTCAACACTCTCGGGCATATAATACCCCATATATTCACAGTGGAGCCGCAAATTTTCCCGCCCGCTCATATGCTCATAAAAACACGGGAACTCAATAATACTGCCTATTCGTTTCAGTACCTCATAAGAAGTCGGCGTAAGCGCTTCCCCGAACAGCTCCACCGTGCCCGACGTCGGTTTCCACAAGTTCGTAATCATCTTCATGACCGTCGTCTTACCTGCGCCGTTTGGACCCAAAAATCCGTAGATTTCCCCTTTTTTGACATGAATATCAACGTTTTTTACCAAGTCCTTTTTGTCAATGGTTTTCGTTAATTGATGTGTCTGTAAAATATTCTGCATCGTTTCTTCCTCCTTTTAAAACCATTATAACAACGCCGTTTTTCAAAACTCTTACCAAATTCTTACGAATTTCTTTCGTTACGCACTTTTTACAGTACAGCCTCCAGTTTCACCGTAAAAACCGTCCTCACATGCGGCTCGCTCTCCAACAAAACCTCCCCGCCCATCGGCGGCGCAAGGCTTTTGGCAATCGTGCGACCCAAACCGTTCCCTTGTATCTGCCGGG
>CAMWNY010000318.1 GCA_947175775.1 uncultured Lachnospiraceae bacterium
CTTTTGATGATACCGGCGGGTTTTCTTGTTGGGAGGAGCTTTGGCCTGGTTGGCGACCTTTTGGCGCGCACTGTGTTTGCGCCCACAGAGATGAGCATCAGTACGGTGACGGCGGTGTTTGGCGCGCCGATTGTCATTATTATTCTTTTGAGAAAGCAAAGGGCATAGGACAATGGCAGATTATTATGTATCGACAAAAAACCTGTCAGTGGGTTACCACAAAAAGACGGTTTTGGAACACCTTACGTTTGGCGTGAACCGCGGCGAAATCCTGACGCTAATCGGACCGAACGGAGCGGGAAAATCCACGGTTTTAAAAAGCCTTGCAAAACAGCTCGGACCGATTGCCGGAACGGTATATATCGATGGAAAAAATCTCACGGGCTTTGGCAGGGAAGCGCTTTCCAAAACACTTGCGGTTGTGTTTACACAGCGGCTTCGCACGGAGCTTATGACATGTCGTGATGTCGTGTCGGCGGGGCGCTATCCCTATACGGGACGTTTTGGCATTCTTGGTGCGGCGGACCGAAAAAAGGTTGAAGAGGCGATGGCGCTTGTGCGTATTTCGTCGTTTGCCGATGAGGATTTTACAAAAATAAGCGACGGACAGCGGCAGCGTGTACTGCTTGCACGCGCAATTTGCCAGGAACCGGATATTATTTTACTTGATGAGCCGACATCGCATCTTGATATGAAGCACAAGGTTGAATTTTTGTCACTTCTGCAGAGAATGGCGCGTGAAAAAAGACTGTCCGTTATCATGTCCCTCCATGAGCTGGACCTTGCAGGAAAAGTATCCGATAAAATTATGTGCGTCGGAACGCATTGTGTGGAGCGGTTCGGTACGCCGCGTGAGGTTTTTGAGGAGGACTATATCAAGGCGCTTTTTGGGGTGAAAACGGGAAGTTTTGATGAAGCGTCATGCGGTATGGAGCTGGAAGCGCCTAAGGGAGATCCAAAGGTTTTTGTGCTTGCGGGAGCGGCATCAGGGCAGGAGACGTTTCGCGAACTGCAGCGAAAAGGCGTCGCATTTGCGACGGGCATTCTTTACGAGAACGATATGGATTTTCCCGCGGCAAAGGCGCTTGCCGCAGCGTATGTCTGTACCGGCGCCACGGAGCGTATCGGCACAGAACGTTTTGAACAGGCGAAAGCGCTTGCAGAGAAATGTGCGTATGCCATTTGCTGCCGGGACCGTTTTGCGCCGTGGGAGCCGGAAAACAGGGAATTATATGAATTGCTGGTGAACAAGCCGCCTTATCTTGGATAAGGTGGCTTGCGAAGCGTAGACACGTTTGCTATACTAGGATAAAAGGCAGGAGTGGGGAAAAATGAGATTAAGAGATTTGTTAAAATATGAAACAATCGTAATCCAGTGCCATGACAACCCTGACGCGGACGCGGTTGCGAGCGGTTTCGGACTTTATACGTATTTTAAAAAGAATAACAAGAACGTACGTTTTGTGTACGGGGGACGTTTTGTTATCCAAAAAAGCAATTTGGTGCTGATGCTGCGTGAATTGGAGATTCCGATTGAATATGTGACCGCGCTTGCGGCACCGGATTTGCTGATAACGGTGGACTGCCAGTACGACGAGGGAAATGTCACGCATTTTGACGCGAAAGAGGTTGCGGTAATCGACCACCATCAGGTGAGCGGTCCGCTGCCGCGTATGAGTGACGTGCGCAGCAGTCTCGGTTCGTGCTCTACACTGGTCCGCGAACTGTTGGAGCAAGAGGGTATGGACATCAATGAGGAGAAGAACCTTGCGACGGCGCTTTACTATGGGCTGATGATGGACACAAACCAGTTTACGGAGATTTATCACCCGCTTGACAAGGATTTGCGCGACGATGCGGCGTTTGACAGAAGCAGGATTACGATGTTCCGCAATGCCAATATTTCGCTTGCGGAGCTTGAGATTGCGGGCGAGGCGCTCTGCGGATATGAATATGAGGAAAAGTATCGTTATGCGGTGATTCAGGCAAGACCCTGCGACCCGAATATTTTGGGGATCATCGGGGATATGATGCTTGAGGTCGACGCGGTGGATTTCTGCGTGGTGTACAGTATCCTGCCAGTAGGCGTGAAACTTTCGGTGCGCAGCTGCCGCAAGGAAACGCGCGCAAGTGAGCTTGCGGACTATCTGACGGACAAAATCGGCTCGGGCGGCGGACATGTTGAGAAAGCGGGCGGGCTGATACAGCCGGAACTTTTGCATCGTATGTATGCACGGGAATACGGCTCCATAGAGGATGCCAAGGCACGGCTGAGAGAATTTTTCAGCAGGCGTCTGACAGCGTATTTCGAGGAATCGGAGGTCATTTATGCAAAGGATTATGCGGCGGACCTTACCCAAATGCAGGCGTACCGCAGAAAGAATTTGCAGCTTGGTTACGTGAAAGCATCCGAGGCGTTTCAGGTGGGAACGAAAATCACCATCCGTACACTGGAGGGCGACCTTGAAACGCCGGTAACGGAGGATATGTATATATTGATTGGAATGGGGGGCGAGGTGCGACTCACCGCGGAGGAAAACTTTCAGAAGAGCAATAAGGTTTTGGATGAGCCGTATGTCTTTGAGGGTGAATATAAACCTACGGTTAAGACCTCGTTTGACGGGAAAAATGTTTCGCTGATACCGTATGCCAAGACCTGTATGGCAAGGGGGGGCATTGAAATTTATATCAAACCGTTGGATCACCGGGTTAAGGTATTTACGGAATGGGACGAGGAGAATTATATGCTCGGAAGAGCGGGCGATTATCTTGCGGTGCGAAAGGATGATCTGCACAATGTGTATGTGATTGCGGGAGATACATTTGAACATATGTACGAAATGGTTTAGCTTGTGATAAAACCAAATGGAGGCGGGCGATGCTAAAGATATTTTTGGTGGAAGATGAAATGATTATGCGGGAGGGCATTAAGAACAATATTGACTGGGAAAAGGAGAACTTTTCGTTTGTCGGGGACGCCGCGGACGGAGAGCTTGCGTACCCGCTGATTATACAAAAAAAGCCTGATATTCTGATAACGGATATTAAAATGCCGTTTATGGACGGATTGGAGTTAAGCCGTCTTGTGAAGGCGGAGCTTCCTGACATTAAGATTATTATTTTGAGCGGTTACGATGAATTTGACTATGCAAAGGAAGCGATTGACATCGGGATTGCGGAATATCTGTTAAAGCCTGTTACGAGCGCAAAGCTGATTGAAACGCTTCACAGGGTCGGGAACATGATATTAGAACAGCGGGAAAAGAATTCCGTGAAGGGCGGGGCGGATGCGGAAATGATGTTTTTCCGAAAGCTTGTATCAGGCAGCATGAGCGTGTCGCTTCTGTTAAAGGAGGGGCGTGAGCTTGGAATTGAGCTTGCGGCGTCGGAATATAATTTATTGCTTTTACAGCTCTTTTTAGGTACGGATGTGGACGAGTCACATAACCGTATTGAAAAAATCAGGCAGGGCTTTTTGCAGATGAAGGAGGTCTGTCCGAATGTTGAAGTTGCCGACCGCGGCAGGGAGGAATTTTGGTTTTTATTAAAGGGAACGCAGGAACATCCTTTAAACGTTTTAGAGCGGGACATTGCGGCTGTGCTTCGGAAACTGGTTCAGGATGAAAATGAAACGCAGTATTTCGGCGTGCTTGGAAAGCGTACGGAGCGGCTCGGGGATTTGAGCGTTTGTTATGAGGAAGCAAACAAAAGATTTGCACACCGCTTTTTAAAGGAGCGCAACCGGATTTATCAGGCGGACGAGAGTGCGGAACCTGCCCTTGACCTTGAGAGCCTGAATTTGTCACAGACGGCCAGAAAGGCTTTGGAGCAGTTTTT
>CAMWNY010000319.1 GCA_947175775.1 uncultured Lachnospiraceae bacterium
CGCATATTATGAAAAGCCGTTTGTGATTGAGCTGGCACAGAGCACGGGGACACGCAATATTATGGAGGACTTGGGAGAAGATCCGAACTCCGCGCATCCGAAGGAAATAACACTTGCGGATAATTCGAAAAGGACCGTTTATTTCACGCAGGAGGCGGAGCAGTTTTGTCAGGAGTATCAGGAGGCTTATTCGGCGGTGGGAATGCTGCTTGACAAAATAGGCACGCGTAATAAAGGCATGAAAATCAAGATGACGCTTGTCCGGCGGATTGATTACGTGGAGGAAGACCGTGTGGTGGATTATGTGCAGGAATGCTACGAAAAAGAGGATATTATGGGATTTTCCGCCGTGTTTTTTGCGGTGGATGAAACGGTGAAGACAGAGTGTTATGACAAAATTTACCGTATGGATCAGGTTGCGTTTTTTTCCGTAGCCGCAGATGCTATGGACGCGGAGCAGATTGCGTTTTACGCGGATAAGGCATATCGGGATCAAAAGGTAGCTTTTTTTGCCATTTTGTGTGACAGAATGGACGCGGAACAGCTTCAGACTTATGCAAACAGCAGTTATGAGCAGGGGGATATTGCCCAATTTTCCGTTGTTGTGTCGCATTTGACAAGGGAGGAGCAAAAGGAGTGGCTTTTACGGGCGCAGTCGGATAAAAAAGAATCTTTCGCTGCTGTTTTGGGAGACAAATTGAATGAATTTGAAAATTTGAATGCCTTTGAAGCCTTTGAAGCCTTTGACGCATTTGAAGCCTTTGATGCTTTTAAAGCCTTTGATGCTTTTGAAGCCTTTGATTTCTAGGCGTTTTATCTGAAACCATAGAAAGTTTTTTATTCCATCTTGCATAAAATTCGGATTTTCGTTAAGATATATAAGGAAAAACGAATAGGAGCAATGCGGCATGAAAACAGGACTGGTACTCGAGGGCGGCGCCATGCGCGGGGTGTACACGGCAGGCGTTTTGGATGTATTTATGGATCATGACATCGGCTTTGACGGGGTAATCGGCGTGTCGGCGGGGGCGCTGTTTGGCATTAATCTGTTGTCCAAACAGAAAGGACGCGTGATACGCTATAATAAAAAATTTAACAGTGATAAGAATTATATGGGGTTTCGGCCGCTCTTAAAGACGGGAAACATTATTGACACGGAGTACGCGTATTATACCGTGCCGTCCAAGCTTGACGTGTTTGACAATGAGACGTTTATGGCATCGAAGGTTCCGTTTTACGCGGTGGTGACAAACATGGAAACAGGCGCTGCCGAGTACATTCAAATCACAGACGCGTTTGCGCAGATGGAAACGCTGCGTGCGTCGGCGTCCATGCCGTTTGTGGCAAGACCGGTCGAAATCGACGGCAGGCGTTACATGGACGGAGCGGTTGCGGACAGCATTCCGTTTGAGAAGTTTTTGGAGATGGGATATGACAGGCTTGTGGTTGTTTTAACAAAGGACGCAGACTATGTAAAAAGTCCTGTTTCACCGTTTATGACAAAGGCGGTTTACGGCAGACAATATGCCCGTTTTGAAAAAAAGCTGCGCGAACGGCACAGCAATTATAACAGTTGTGTACAGCGGCTGAACGCGTTGGAGAAAGAGGGCGGACTTTTTGTAATCCGTCCGTCTGCGCGGATTAAGATGAGCAGGATTGAAAAAAATCCCGAAACGCTGCAAAGCATGTATGACCTTGGCGTAAAGGACGCAGGCGCACTGCTGGACAGGCTGAAAGATTATCTGCAAAGGGAAGGAGCGGCGGATTTATGAAATTGATGATTGCGTCGGATATACATGGTTCAGCATATTTCTGCCGCCTTTTGCTGGAGGCATACGACAGGGAGCAGGCGGACAGGCTGCTGCTTTTGGGGGATTTGCTTTATCACGGACCGAGAAATGATTTGCCAAGGGACTATGCGCCAAAGGAAGTGCTCGCGCAGCTGAATGCGCGCAAAGACAGCCTTTTGTGCGTGCGGGGAAATTGCGATACAGAGGTTGACCAAATGGTTTTGGACTTCCCGATTCTCGCTGATTATGCGCTTTTGTCCACGGAAGGCATCACGATGTACGCCACACACGGACATGTTTACAATCCAAAAAACCTGCCTCCGCTTTGTAATGGCGATATTCTGTTAAACGGTCACACGCATGTGCCAAAATGCATAGAATATGACAACTATATATATATGAATCCGGGTTCGGTGTCGATACCGAAGGAGGATTCGTGGCACGGATATATGACGCTTGAAAATGGTGTGTTTTTGTGGAAGGATTTGGACGGGACACAAAAAATGAAAAAAATCTGTTGACAGATGGAAAAAAAGTGATTATTATAAATAAAAAAGAACATGGTTTGAAACTGGTGATCAAGAGGAGTACATACTTTGGGAGATTTTCAGAGAGCCGCAGGCGGTGTGATTGCGGCAGTCAAAGAGGTATGGAATGGACTTGAGAAGGTGGGAGCAACGAGCCAACGGCTTTAGTAATGCCCAACGGGATTTCCGCCCGTTATCAAGGGAAAGCGTATGATAGTACGTGTAGAGAGCGGGTACATTTTTATGTACCAAGTTAGGTGGTACCGCAGAAGTTTTAAGCTTTTGTCCTAGTAGAAATAATAGGATAAAAGCTTTTTTTGTTTTCCCAAACTGCATAAAAATGACACAAGTGTCATAAATGCCGGGACAATTTGAACAGGATAATAATGAATAAAAGGATGGGTGGTAAAATGGGTGAAAAAAAGGGCAGATACGGAGAATACGGCGGACAGTACATACCGGAGACGCTTGTCCCCGCGGTGCAGGAGGTAGAACGGGCGTATGAACATTACAAAAACGATCCGGTGTTTGTGCAGGAATTAAAGGATTTACTCGAAAAGTATGCAGGCAGACCGTCGCTTTTATATTACGCGGAGAAAATGACAAAGGATTTGGGATGCGCAAAAATTTATTTAAAAATAGAGGATTTAAACAATACATGCTCACATAAAATCAAAAACGTGCTTGGGCAGGTGATCTTGGCGAAAAAAATGGGCAAGAAGCGTGTGATTGCGGAAACCGGAGCTGGTCAGCACGGCGTTGCCACGGCGACGGCAGCGGCGCTTATGGGGCTGGAATGTGAGATTTTCATGGGAAAAGAGGACACGGACAGACAGGCGCTCAACTGCTACCGAATGGAGCTTTTGGGGGCAAAGGTGCATCCGGTCACATCGGGGACGATGACTTTAAAGGATGCGGTCAACGAGACGATGCGCGAGTGGGCAACACGGATGGACGATACGTTTTATGTGCTTGGTTCCGTGATGGGACCGCACCCGTTTCCGATGATGGTGCGGGATTTTCAGAAAGTGATTGGCGAAGAAATCAAGCAGCAGCTTCTTGCGGCGGAGGGAAAGCTTCCCGATGCGGTGATTGCCTGCGTGGGCGGCGGAAGCAATGCAATCGGGGCGTTTTATGAGTTCATACCTGACACAAGTGTCAGATTAATCGGCTGTGAGGCGGCGGGACTTGGCGTTGATAATCCGAAAAACGCGGCAACGGTTACAAACGGAAGCGTCGGTATTTTTCATGGTATGAAATCAATTTTCTGTCAGGACGAATACGGGCAGATTGCACCGGTATATTCGATTTCGGCAGGACTTGACTATCCGGGTATCGGACCGGAGCACGCGGATTTAAATGATACGGGACGCGCGCAGTATGTACCCGTGACGGACGATGAGGCGGTGGAGGCGTTTGCGTATCTGTCACGAACGGAAGGCGTTATACCGGCAATTGAGAGTGCGCACGCGGTTGCATATGCAAAGA
>CAMWNY010000320.1 GCA_947175775.1 uncultured Lachnospiraceae bacterium
GGTGCAAGGTCATATCCGACCCACCCCGTATATCCGCCAAATTCGTTATCCCTTAAGCTTTTCCAAAAGGGTATCAGGTCCTCCCTGAGGTGGTTTCCCACCTCAAGACTCATTTCCAGTTTTGTCATTTCGGTATACTCCTTTCGCACTAACCTTTCACTGCTCCTGCTGCCAGTCCGCCGTATACCTGTTTTTGGAAGATGATGAAAATAATTAAGATTGGTATAATCGTAATCAGCACGCCTGCGCAGATATAGTTGTACTGGTTTCCGTACGGTCCCGTAAAGGTGTAGAGCGCCGTCGAAATGGTCTTTAAATGCTTCGACTGCAAATACAGGTTCGACGCGTAATATTCGTTATAAACACCAACGCCTTTTAAAATCAGCGATGTCACAATCGCAGGCTTTAGAAGCGGAAGCAAAATTTTAAAATATACGCCGAAATAGGTACAACCGTCTATAATTGCCGATTCATCCAACGAAACCGGTAAATTCTCAAAGAACTGTAAGAATATGTAAATGGAAATAATATCCGTACCCATCAGACAAATCATATAGCCATACAGATGATTAATCAGTCCCAGGCTGTTCATAATCTGATAAATGGTAACCTGCATTGCAATGCCCGGAAGCAGTGCGGCAAACATAAAGAGGTTTCTGATAATCCCATTGCCCTTGAATTGGAAGCGGTTGAGCACATAGGCAAGCATGGAGCCTGCGAAAATGGAAACCGTTAAAACCACAATCAAGACCAACGCCGTATTGAGAAAGCCCCGCAGCATATTTGCCTGTTCAAATGCTACCTTAAAGTTCTCAAAATAAAGGAAGCTTTTGGGGGGCTGCAATACAGAGGTCATCTGATATTCTTCCGATGTCTTAAATGCCGTAAAGATGCATACAAGCACAGGAATTAACGCCACAACCGTCGCACCGATGCACATCACATACTGGAATATGGAAAAAATGACGCCTGCCGGACTTTTCTTCTTACTTGTTTCCATTACAAATTCCTCCCTTCCTTTTTTGCCTGTTTTTTCCTGCGTCTTACTGCCGCCCGCGACTCGTCGTTTGTTCCGTCGTCAAACACGTATGCGAAGAACAGCTTCTGTGCCACGGTACAGATGATGATGATGACAAGCAGCACGATTGCCATTGCGCTTGCAAGACCAACCTTTTGATTTTCATGCGCCAAGCGGTTCATGATAACGAAGTAAGTACCGGTTCCCATTGTACCGTTTGTGATAACGTATGGCGGCTCGAATGCACTGAGCGAACCGCTGATTGACAAAATCAGGTTTAACACGACAATGGATTTAATGCTTGGTAAAATAATGTACTTAAACTGATGCCATTTGTTTGCCCCGTCGAGAGACGCAGCCTCATAGAGGTCTGCGTCCACCGACATCATGGCGCCGAGGAATAATATCATATTTTGTCCCGTATAGCGCCAAACGGATGTCGCCGCGAGGGAAATATTGTTAATGCGCGTATCCTGCAGCCAGTACGGAATGTCTTCCAATTCCACGCCGAAGAGCTGAATGAGCGTGTCAAGCACGAATCCCCTTGCATAAAAGAACTTGAAGATAAAACCGATTGCAATACCGGAAATCAGGTAGGGGAAAAACATTGCTGCCTTGAAAACCCCTTCTCCCCTTACCTTAAAGACCATAATCGTCGCAAAGAACAGGGCAAGCGCAAGCTGCACTATGGCGCCGCCCATATAGTAAAGGCTGACTGCCAGTGACTTGAAAATCTCAGGTCTGTTAAATACTTCAATATAATTTTTCCATCCCACAAACGTACGTTTGCCAATATACTTCATATTATAAAAGCTGAACTGTACCATTTTGCCGAAGGGTATGTATGTAAATACGAGCAGCAGCAGCAACGGTACAAACATGAATGTGACGATTACCAAAAACCGCTGCACTTTTCTGCTATAAAACCATTCGCTAAACGTCTTTCCTTCCTTACCCATGTATGAATCCTCCTTTGAACGTGTTTTCTGAAAGCGGAGTGACTTTACTGATTATAGTGAACGCTTTGTCGTTCACCGCGCCGATTTTTGCTGCGTTTAACGCAGAATTTACCATACAAAAATCGTGCGCATCCTCCCGGAGGGATACAGTAAACGTCAAATTTATTTGCCGTTTACTGTGTGACTTCCACGTTGAGGGTTTCCTGTGCTGCTGTCCATTTTGCATTCCATTCGTCCATGATTTCATCCAGTGTCTTTGTGCCGTAAAGCGCTGCTTCAAGGATTTCACAGTCAGGATAATCGTTGTTGTTGATTCCGACCTCGCTCTCGTTGTTTACATCATCAAACAGGTCTTCCTCGCCTTCGGGAGCTGCGATATTTGACAAGAGGGTCACGCCGTCAAATGCTTCCAAAACAGACGGATACTCGCCGTCCTTGCGTGCGGGAATGCTTCCCTCATCCATATAAATCGAAGATTCCTCAACAAGCCATTTCATGTAAAGCATTGATGCAATCTGATTGTCCTCGGACGCATCCTTGTTGATACCAAACGCATAGTTTCCGGAAGAGCCTGCGTACTGTTTTCCGTCTACGCTAATCGGAAATGGCATGTAACCGATGTCGTCCGGATTTTCGCCTGCTTCCTTAAACTGCTCCACACACCATGAGCCAAGCACCATGGAAGCGATTTCGCCTCTGTTGATTGCGCCCTTTGATGACTCCCAGTCCGTACTTGCCGGGTCATCCTCCACAAGACCGCGCGCTACGGATTCATAGAGAACATAGTAAACGGCATATGGTCCTGTCATATCGTCTCTCTTTGAAAACGGGTTGCTCATGTGCGGCATTTTGTTTTTGAAATCATTGTCGCCTGTTGCCGCGCAGTCAATGTATGCGTCCCATGCGCCCATTGTCCAGCCGTCCGCAAAGTTCGTGTAAAGCGGGGTTGCTTCTGTGTTGTCCTTGATAAGCTGTAAATCCTCAAGGAACTCGTCGGGTGTCTTTGGCATTTCCGTAATTCCCGCGTCCGCCCAAATTTTTTTATTGTATGCGATACCGTTTGCCGTTCCGCCGTTTGCAACGCCGTATACGATATTGGCAAAGCTCTTCTCGTCGCAGAAGTTGTAGATTTCATTCAAGATCGGATATTCACCAAGCGGGAGGAAATATGTTTCCAGCTCGTTCTTGGGTACGGCTGTCGGAATAAACATGATGTCGCCCCAGTCGCCTGCGGTCAGTCTTAATCTTACGGACTCCTCATAATCTGTAACGCCTTCGTACTCTACCGTAATGTTCGGGTAAATCTTCATAAATTTGTCTGCATAGCCTTTATAAACCGTATCAACGATGTCCGTTCTGTTTGTAAGGATTTTGATGCTTGCCGTCAGGTCCTGATAGTCCTCACCGACCTTAATTTCATTAATATAAGGAACTGACGTTTGTTCGTTCTTTGCCTCCGTTCCTCCTGTGCTGCCTGCATCCGCTGCATTGCCTGCGCTTCCTGTACTTCCTGTGCTTGATGTCTCTCCGCCGCATGCGGTCAAGGACATTGTCATCATTGCTGCCATTCCGAGTGCGATTAATTTTTTTGCTTTCATAGTGAAACCTCCCTTTGTTTATTAACGTTTTACAGTTTGTTTTGTTAAGTTTAATATTTAACTTGATTTTAGTTTAAATTAAGCAAGTCGTTTAGTCACCATCCAAAATTGCATTTTATATACAAAAAAACAATTAACCTGAAAAAAATCAAAAAAAGAACAAACAACCGAAACACAAAATAAAAAAAAGGAAGATCGCCTTAAAATAAAAA
>CAMWNY010000321.1 GCA_947175775.1 uncultured Lachnospiraceae bacterium
AGCTGGCGGAATCCGTGATAGAGAGAAAATGTGTTTATATTCCGTATTTGGGGAAAAATGACCATTTGGCAGATATTACACGGGCAGCAGTTGTCGAGGGACAGAAAAAGGAACAAGCAAGCTTACTTGACTGCCTTTTTCCGAAACAAAGGGCGCAGATTGACTTTGATGCGGATCCGTTTGGCGGCGTGGAGAATCCGTTCAAATACGAAGAGGCGCTGCCGATTGGACTGAATGAGCATACGAATCAATATATACTGGAAAAATTTGTATTTACCAATATGACGCTTACCCAAACAGAAGGAACGGTTTGGGATGTTGACGGAAAGCAGGTTGTTTTTTACTGACAAACAGACCTGACATGGTTTTGGAGGAATGGACAATGGAGTTGTCGGAGGTATTGGATTTTACGAATCCGGTGTATGCGCATACGGATTCCAAGGTTTATGAGGAACGTGAGACGCTGCAGGAGCATACACAGCGTTGTCAGAAATATTTTTTGCGTCTGCTTGAGAAGGAAAAAATGCAGGACGCTTTTGAAACAATGGAGCCGGTATTGACAAAGGATACGGCAAAAAACTACAGGGATTGGTTTTTACAGGCAGTGCGTGATGTCATCACGTTTCATGATGCAGGAAAAGTCAATCCTGTTTTTCAACAAAAAGCAATGAAAAATAAGGCATTTGAAAACATACGCATTCCGCAGTTATACGAACAAAAGCATTCCGCATTGTCGGCATATATTTATCTTGACTGTCAGATTGCGCAGCTGGAACGACTTTGCAAGACGATGCCAATGGAACTGGATCAACGCATATGCCTGTATGAAATGATATGCATCAATGCGTATCTGATTATGAAGCATCACTCTGATTTAGGCAGCTTTGACGAATTTGCGGCTGCGATACAGGAGGGTGGGAAGCTCTATAATATTGACAGGGAAATGCAGCAAAAAAGCTATCAGCAGTTGTATGGCGGGAAATATTCCCAAAGGTCCGTATCGAAATATGGCGCTATTTTGGAACGGGCAGCAAAAACGGAGAGCGAAGAGCGCAGATTTGTAAAATACACTTACGCAAGACTGGTATTTTCCCTGTTGACTGCGTGTGATTATTATGCAACGCATGAATATATCATGGGAACGGAAATAAAGCAGTTTGGCTCGGTTCAGGAAATCGACGACTTGCGGGAAACGTTTGAGAAGACACCGCGAATGCGGAGTATCAGAACGTTTTGTCCCGAAGACGCTGCGGACGACAAAACGGATATAAACTATCTGCGGAATATGCTTTTTTATGAGGCGGAACGAAATCTTGCAGAACACTCCGATGAGGATATTTTTTATTTGGAGGCGCCGACGGGCTGCGGAAAGAGCAATGTCGGCTTTCACTGCAGTTTTTATTTGGCAAAAAAGGGTATGGGAAAAATCATTTATGTTTACCCGTTTAATAATCTTGTGGAGCAGAACAAGGTCAGCCTGGAGGAATTGTTTCAGGGCAGTGATATTTTTGAACGGGCTGCCGTTGTCAATTCCGTGACACCGATAAAACGTAATATAAAAACGGACAGGGAGAACAGCGAGTTCGAAGAAAACTGGGCGGAGTGCGACTGGAGCAAGTCGTTGCTGGACAGACAGTTTTTGAATTATCCGATGATTCTCACAACACATGTGAGTCTGTTTGAAACGATGTTTGGAACGCAGCGCGAGGCGCTTTTTGGGTTTCACCAGCTTGTGGGAAGTGTGATTGTGTTGGACGAGATACAGAGCTACAAAAATGCGATTTGGACGGAAATTATGATGTTCCTTCAATATTTCTGCAAATATTTGCATTGCAAAGTTCTTATCATGTCCGCCACACTGCCCGATTTGGCAGTGCTGACCGGAACGCACGAAAGTGTACGGCGTTTAATTCAAAACAGGGCGTTTTATTTCAATGATAAACGGTTTCAGGACAGGGTTCGGATTTCTTATGAGCTGTTACATCGTGAGGACTTCAATGAAGAGGCGCTTTATGCGCATGTCAAAGCGCGGGCAGGGGAAAAGAAAAAGATATTGATTGAATTTATTCAGAAAGAAATGGCATACCGCTTTTTTGACAGACTGGTGTCAGATGAGGAGATTGATGCCGTTGTGGAACGCATGACGGGAGATGATAACTGCGTTGACAGGGAGCGGATTTTAAGGTGTATCAAAACGCAAGGCTTTGAACAGACAGGATATATTCTGATTGCAACGCAGGTTGTCGAGGCGGGCGTTGATATTGATATGGATATTGGATATAAGGATATTAGTACCTTGGACAGTGAAGAGCAGTTTATGGGCAGAATTAACCGGAATGCGAAACGGGAAGGTATCGTGTACTTTTTTGATTTATATGCGGCAAAGCGTATTTATGGAGAACATGATTACAGGATTAGCGAGGCTTTTACGTTAAAAAATGAAACGATGCAGCAGGTTTTAAGGGATAAGGATTTTTCCAAGTATTATGAGCAGGTAATGCATGTTATCCGGAAAAACAGGAATGCTTCTTCTGATGCGGAGGGCATTGATGCATTTGTGCAGGATACAGGGGCGCTGTGCTTTCGGAAAATAAGTGCAAGAATGCGGTTGATTGAGGAAAATGACTGGCGTATGTCTGTCTTTTTAGCTCGAACTATTGTTCTCTCGGATGGAGAGACGGTTGACGGACAGGATTTGTGGAACCAATACAAGGAACTGTTGATGTATCCTCCAAAAGATTATGCCCGATTTCGCATTCAGCTATCCGAAATCAGCAGTAAACTGAATCTTTTTATCTATCAGATAAGAAAGAATTCCAATATCACGTATTCTGACAGGGTGGGTGAGATTTACTGCATTGAAAATGGAGCGGATTTTTTTGTTGACGGCAGGTTGGATAAAAGAAAGCTTGAAAAAGAAGGAGGGCTGTTTCTTGAAATCTAATCATACACGCGTCAATGGGACGCTGATTAATTATTATTTTCATTGCAAAAGACAGTGTTATTTGCATGGGAACCGGTTAAACCTTGAGGACAACAGCGAGCTGGTTCAGATTGGACGGGCGATTCATGAGGTGAAAGCGCAGGAAAGCGAACATACGGAGATTGCGATAGAAAATATCAAACTGGACAAGCTGACTGCGGAATATTTGACAGAAATCAAAAAGTCCGATGCGGATATGGAGGCGGGAAAGTGGCAGTTGTATTATTATCTGAAGGTCTTAAAGGATAAAGGAATTGTCAGAAAAGGAAGGCTTTTATTTGAGGAAAAAAATAAGACAAAGCAGACGGCGGTAATTTTGGAGTTAGATGATGCGCAGGAGCGGGAACTGGAGCGGGTTCAGACGCAGATTGAGGAATTACTTCTGTCTGACGAAGTACCAAAGGCGGAGAAGAAAGCAGGCTGTAAGAAGTGTGCTTATTATGAATATTGCTTTATCTGAAAAGGGGGCGGCAGGTAATGGGAAGTACGAGATATATCATGTCTCAGGGGGAATTGACGCGGAAGGATAACTCTTTATGCTTTCGGAAAGACGGGAAAAATGTGTATATACCGATTGAAAATACTAAGGAGATTTACTGTCTGAATGAGGTGAGCGTAAATACGAAGCTTTTGGATTTTTTGGCGGCAAATCATGTGGTGGTGCATTTTTTTAATTATTATGGGGGATACAGCGGCACGTATTATCCTCGCGACCAATATTGTAGCGGCAGGCTTTTGATTCAGCAGGGTAATGCGTTTGAAACGCGCCGGTTAGAGATTGCGCAAGCGATTGTACATGGG
>CAMWNY010000322.1 GCA_947175775.1 uncultured Lachnospiraceae bacterium
GTGTATTTATAATTCGGGTGCATTTCCGGTCTGTATTTGTCACTGAAAAACGGCGGAAGCCCTGATATTTGCACGATACATTTATCCCGGTCCATTGTCTTCAGTTCGAATATGTTCTTTAATTTACGCCCGACTTTATTATAATTAATGCCGCTACTCTCCTGATTGCTATAGGTTTTCGATTCATTGAATAAATCAATTGTTTCATCACCGAGCGACTCCTCGATGTCCTTTACAGTGCTTTTTTCCTTACCGCCGAGAAAAATTTCGGTATCACAATTGCCTGTTATCGTTTCCGCTGCATCTTTGTAGTTTGTCTTTAACTGGCTCTGCGTTTGGAGAATAATTATACATGACATCAGGCGGCTTCGGATAGTGGCAATCAGGACATCAAACTTCGGGATTTTTCCGATATTGGCAAACTCGTCTAATATGAATTGTACTGGCGTTTTTAGCTTTCCGCCCATTTCCTTGTCTGCCTTGTAGCAAAGCACATTAAACATCTGCGTGAATATCATAGCCGGAAGGAAATTATAAGTGGTATCCGTGTCCGAAATAATGATATACAGAATGCTTTTCTGATCCGGATCTCCAAACGTGTCAAACTCAAGCTCATCATACTGTACAAGCTCATTTACCTCCGGAATATCAAACGGAGCAAGGTATGCCCCAAGTGTAATTAATATTGACTTCGCCGTTTTGCCCGCGGCTTTTTTGTATTTTTTTCTTTGCTTCACCGCAAAATGTTTTTTATTTTTCTGTTCGAGTTCTTCAAACAGCATGTCTACCGCATTTTTGTAATTCTCATCATCCTCCTTCACCTCATCCGCTTCAAGGATTTCCAGTAACGTCGGTATGTTCTGCTCTTCTTTAGGTGCTTCATACCATAGATAGCCGATTGTCGCCTGTAGCCATAGCAGCGCAGCCTGATCAAAAAACGGGTCAGGCGGTGTTCCCGCATTCTCCGGTTTTAGGTTTGTAAACAGTACGTTTGCAAGCGTCAATATGTCTTTGGGCTGTTTGATGTATGCAAACGGATTGTAATGCATACTGTTTGCAAGATTAACCGTGTCAAACACCTTTATTCTGTAGCCTTTCTTGGCAAAAAGATTGCCTGTCTCTGGAAGTAATGTTCCTTTTGGATCGGTCAATACATAGCTGCTGTGGAGCTGGTAAAGATTTGGCTTTACGACACCGTATGTCTTTCCACTTCCGGAACCGCCATAGATTACCACATGCTTATTTCTGTTTAAGTTGAATTTCTTCATTCTCGGATTCATCGAAAGAAATTCTGTCTTTGACAGGATGATATTATTAAACGGGTTTGGATCTATAAACGGTTTAATGTCGTCCGCGGTTCCCCATCGTGAAGCGCCGTACTCCTCCCCAATTCTTGTGTTTTTGCGTTTAAGCCTGTTTTCAAATTTTATATAACAGACAATAAAGCAACCTGCCGTGATACCGATAAGCAAATCAGTCAATACAAAATGGGGAACGGATTTATACAGGTATGCTAAATTTTTGACTATCTTCGTTATATTTCCACCGCACAGCCTGTACAATTCTACTCCCCTGCTGCATACAAAAGATGCGATAATATAAGGCAGCATTATCCTTAATTTTTGTTTTACAGGTTCTTCACGGAAAGCCTGAAGCTTTTCTTTATATGTTTTATTTTCCATATAAGTCTCCTTCTGCGGGCTGCTAACGTTGTGGCTCAGAATGAGCGTGGTGCTTCTCTACTGCCGCGTCGTCTCTGTCCAAAGCTGCAACCCTATCGCGAAAAAATGCAAGCTTTGCCCGAAGGCTTTCGGGGGCTTTTTCTTTTGCAATCTCTTTTCCCTTCTGCTGCTCGGAAATGAACTCTTTATACGCCTGTTCCATGACATGCAGTATCAAATCAGCAGACCTGCCTTCATAAAATACATAATACTGCGGATTTTGTTGGTCTTTTGTATCCTTCATCGCGGAATATTTTACGCCATGCTGTTTACACGCTGCGTCAAAATGTCTCATAACATCGCCTGTGATAGTATCGTCAATCTTTTTTACTGTTCCTGATTGTGATAGTTGTTTTATGTTGATGTTACGCCGCGAGTATTTTATATCTCCTGTCTCTTTTAATGCTTTTTCTTTCACGGCATTCATTACATTTTTGGTAGTAAATCCAACGCCTTTCCCAAGTATCAGGCATATGCCTTTTAGTGCCTTTCCGGTAGCCCTGATACTAACGTCTGCGCCCTTTGCAAGTTCCTTAGCCGTCTGCGGTGCTTTGTCAAAGGTTTTGGATGTAATGTCATCTGATAAACTTGGCATATGTATCCCCCTATCTTTCGGACCTTTCATCACGTTTATGTAGTTGAGCTTCTTTTTGTTGTTGAACCTCTGCCACATGCATTTGCTTCATGTCCAAACCATGGTGACTCTCTTGTGCTTCTGTTTTAACATTACTAAACTTATCAAGTTTTCCCAAGATAGATTTACCTTTAACTGCCTGCAACTCCAACCGTTCAATTTTTACAGCCATGTCATGAAACTTTGCACTGTTTTTTTCACATAATCGCAAACGTCTATTGTATGGCGCCTTTAGTGCTTCAAATAACCCGCTCTGTTTTTCAGATACTGCCTTAAGCTCTTTTCCTAATATAGCCCGTCCAATATTTGCAAAATGTGATTTTGTTTTATTTATTTCCTTACTAATGGTATTGAGTTTATTAATTGATGCCTTCGCTATGGCAGCCTCGGCATTATAATACTTCTCTTCATTCTTAAACATCTCTTTTACACCAAGCTTTTGGACAATATTGTTTAATGCTATGACACCGTGAGCCTTAAAATCCTTAATGATTTCCACTGCCTTTTCACTCATGCTCTTTTTCATATTCGCAATACGTTTTCCCATTCCCGAAACGCTCTTTTCTAATCCTGACGCAAGCCCTTTCATGATGGAGTGGTTGTTTTTTACCTGAACGATATAATTAACAGGTAATTGAGATTGTCCGTTCAGATTGTTCAGGGTTTCCTGCATTGCATTCAGTTGCGCCTTTACATCTTGAAGCTCCTGATACAATACCTCATGCTGCTCGTCCATTGTCTTGAAACTATCCTGTACCATGCTTACAATCTGCACGCCCGCATCTTGCTTTAAATTCATTAGGATTTGTTTTAATTCTTCCATTTGTCCCATTGGCTTTACTGCTGCATTTGCCATATTTTTGTCTCCTTTCATGACAGATAAAATTTTATGCGACGTCGCATAAGTTAGTTACTTCGTATTTTCTGCTCCAGTTCTTCCATGTTTGCACATTGGTACATTTGATTTATCCATTGGTTTTCCGCCCTTATGCGATGCGCCCTATTTGCCTCTGACAGTTTTTGTCCGATTATCAAATTTTCAATACACTTTTGAATATATGCTGTTTGGTTGGCAATATACGGCGTAGCGTGTTCTGTTATGTTCTTACAGATTTCCAAGAAAAGCGACGGTGTAATCATTTTCAAATATCTGTGGTCATGTTTCCTAAGTTCCTCTGCCACCGCGCTTATCGTCTCTGCCGCATACAATCCCTTTGCCGCCATAAGGCATTCCCGTATCATAATATCATCGTCGCTAGAGCCAAATGATGATGTATTCTCTGTTGTAATCTCTGTAGTAATCTTTGTATTACGTGTCCCGAAATTTTGTGACCCCTCTCCCGTAATTTTGTGACCCCTCTCACTTTTTTCTGTGCCCCCTCCCACATAATTCCGGGATAGGGTAGTTTCGTGTTCGTGGCCCCT
>CAMWNY010000323.1 GCA_947175775.1 uncultured Lachnospiraceae bacterium
TTGTGGCGGAGCGTATTAAAAAGCTTGTCGGGCGTTTTCCTGTGACGGATGCGGAGACGGGGGAACAAATACCGGAAAAGTATTCGGACATTGTGATTTTGTTTCGGGCGACGGCAGGCTGGGACGAGGATTTTAGAAGGGTATTGAGTGAGAACAGGATACCGGTGCATGTCACGAGCCGGACGGGATATTTTGACACGTTGGAAATTCAGGGGATTGTGAACTTCTTGCGCGTGCTTGACAATCCGCTTCAGGATATTGCGTTTTTTGGCGTAATGCGGCTGCCGTTTTTGGATTTTTGCGAGGAAGAGATTGCGCGTATCCGCTGCTTTGCGAAAGAGGGCGGGGAAAACGGCGGCTTGTTTTTGTATGAGCAGGTGAAGTTATATGCTGAAAATGCGGATGCGCAGGACGCATTGCAAAATAAGGGAAAGCGGCTTTTGGAAATGCTTTCGGACTATCGAAAACGGGTCGTGTACACGCCGATTAAGGAGTTAATCCGTGCGCTGATTGACGAGACCGGCTATGGGGCGTATGTCGGTTCTATGCCGGGCGGTGACCAGCGTCTTGCCAATCTGAATCTTTTGCTGGAAAAGGCGGGGGCGTTTCAGAATACGAGTTTTTACGGGCTGTTTCATTTTATCCGGTATTTGGAGACAATACAGGAGCAGGAGGTTGAGTTCGGGGAGGCAAATATCCTTGATGAGAATGCAGATGTGGTGCGTATTATGACAATCCACAAGAGCAAGGGGCTTGAGTTTCCGATTTGTTTTGTGTGCGGGCTTTCCAAGCAGTTTAATATGCTTGACATGCGGCAGGCGATTTTAATGGACGCGGAGCTTGGCGTGGGCGTGGATTATATTGACCCTGATATGCGGATAAAGCGCAGGAACATACGCAAGAATGTCGTGGCGCAGCGCATGAAGGAGGATACGCGCGGGGAGGATTTGCGTGTTTTGTATGTGGCGCTGACGCGTGCGAAGGAGAAACTGATTTTGACGGGGTATGCCGCGGACTTTGACAAAAAACTGCAGGCGGATTTGTTCCTTACAATGGAAGAGGAAGGAAAGCTGCCGTACTCCGTGATGATGGGGGCAGGCTCGTATTTGGATTTGGTGCTTGCGTCGCTGATGCGCCATACATGCATGCAGCCACTTTTGGAGGAGCGGGGCTATTCATTTGTCCCACATGCGCTTTCGTACGGGGAAGTTCCGATTAAGGCGGCGTTTTGCACCAAGGTTTTGGATTTGCGCGAGGAGCTTGCATCGCAGGGGCGAAGCGCGATGCTGGAACAGGAACTTGACAGGGCGTCTTCGCTTGCTGACATAGAGCTTCAAAGGACGATAGAAGACAGAATGGAATTTTCGTATCCGTATGCATATCTTGAGGGGCTTACGGTAAAGACAACGGTTTCGGAGCTGAAACGGGTGTCGTATGAGGAGACGTTTGCGGACGCCGCCAGGCTGATTGTGCCTGATAAGGAAGAAACATATGTTCCTAATTTTGCAAAAGAGACGCAAGCAGGAGCGGACGCGCAGGCGGCACAGGGAGGCGTGCGGTATGGTACGGCAGTGCACAAGGTGATGGAGCTATTGTCATTTGGGAAGGAATTTTCGTATCAGTCTTTGGAAGATGAAAAACGGCTTTACGCAGTTATTTACGAAGCGCGCAGAAGCTGGATTGCCGAGGGCAGGGTGACGGAAAACGAACTTGCCTGCGTACCGGTCGGTAAAATATGCGGATTTTTCAAATCACCGCTTGCTTCGCGTATGATTGCGGCAAGTGAGAGGGGAGAGCTTTATAAGGAGCAGCCCTTTGTGCTTGGCGTGGGGGCAAATCAGCTGTCCGGACAGTATCCGGAGGAGGAGCTTGTGCTGATACAGGGTGTCATCGACGTGTTTTTTTATGAGGATGGCGGAATTGTGTTTGCGGACTACAAGACGGACAAGGTGGAGGACGAAAAACAGCTTGCGGACCGCTACAGGGCGCAGCTTGACTATTATCAGCGCGCATTGGAGCAGATCACGGGAAAGCGGGTGAAAGAGCGGTATCTGTATTCGTTTTACCTGCAAAAAGAAATTGTGGTATAAGGAGAGAATGTATGTTTGAATATATATTGTTTGATTTGGACGGTACGCTGACCGATCCGAAAATCGGGATTACAAGCTCGGTGCAGTATGCATTGCGGGCGTTTGGGATTGAGGAGCCTGACCTGGATCGATTGGAGCCGTTTATCGGACCGCCGCTTGTTGACAGCTTTATGGAGTTTTACGGCTTTACGCGGGAGCAGACGTTTCTTGCGGTTGAAAAATACCGGGAGCGGTTTGATCATCAGGGGATTTATGAGAATGAGATGTATGCAGGGATTGACGTGATGCTTTCTAAATTAAAAGAGAGCAAAAAGAAGCTTGCGATTGCGTCGAGTAAGCCGACGCCGCTTGTGATCCGCGTGCTGGAGCATTTTCATATCAAGGATTATTTTGATTATATTGTCGGAAGCGAGCTTGACGGCAGACGCGGCAAAAAAGAGGAGGTTGTCGAGGAGGCGCTTCGTCTTATGGTGCCAAAGATGCTTGATGCACAGGAGAAAAAGGCGTGTGTGGCGATGGTGGGAGACAGGAAGTTTGATGTTGAGGGTGCGAAGGCGCACGGACTGACTTCTATAGGCGTTTCGTTTGGGTATGCGCCGGAGGGCGAACTTGAGGCAGCAGGTGCGGATTATATTGTGGATACGGTTTCACAGCTGGAAGCGGTTTTAATGAGGGGAGTTTGCGGGGACGATGAATAAAAAGAGAATTGTGCAGAAGCGGACGACATTTTTGCAGAAGGCGGCATATATTTTGAGACCGTTTGTGGTCTATATGGTGGTTAAGACGGCGGCGATGCTGACGCTTGCGATACTGCTGCCGTCGCTGCCAATTGCGGGGATTTCCGTGTGGGTGGAGGAGCATTCGCAGATGCTGAGTGCGGCGGTTAATGCTGCGGCAAGTTTGGTGGGGGTCAGCTTTTTGCTGCGCGATTTTTTGAAAGAAGCGGCGGTTTCGGGAGAGGTTGATATTGACGCAGGCGTGTTTAAGCAGCTGTTGGACTTTTTTAAGAACAGTTTTTTGGGGCTAAAGTCGTTTGGCGTTTGCGTATTGTGTGCAGTGTTTGGCGTAGTGTCGGCGTTTGGGCTGAATGCTTTGATCGGCGAAGCGTCGGATTTTCTGACACGCGTGTCACAAACGCAGGGGACGCTTGGCTCGCAGAAGTATGAGGCGGTGAAACAGATTCAGTATTCGGTACCGCTTTTGGGCGGACTGGTTTTGTATGGGGTGATTTCGCCACTGGTGGAGGAGATTGTGTTTCGCGGGGTGTTGTTTAACCGCATGAAAAAGTTTTACAGCGTCAGCAGGGCGGTGATTTGCTCGGCGCTGTTGTTTGGTGCGTTTCATGGGAATCTGCCGCAGTTTGTTTACGGGACGTGCATGGGGGTGCTGATTGCGCTTTGTTATGAGTGGACGGGGTGCTTTTATGCGCCGCTTCTGTTTCACGCGGCGGCGAATGTTGCGGTGTTTTTGGCATCAGATTTAGCGCTTTTTGAAAAAATTTAAAATATCCCCTTAACTTATGTCAACAAATATTGTATACTATCAATATATGACTTTTTTTAAGGAAGTGAACGAATGGGGGAAAACGGCAGACACCGGCGTTATCTTGAATTTTCCTGTGAGTGTATTTAACAAATCGTGCGTTTATGAGAGCTGCTTTAAGGAAGATTTTCTATTTATGCGGA
>CAMWNY010000324.1 GCA_947175775.1 uncultured Lachnospiraceae bacterium
ATGTAAGGATAATAACACCGAGCAGATTCAACGGGTCAGGACCGAAAAACGACGTAAATGCGCCCTTTTGTCCAAGTGTTACGGGAATGTCCGATTCCAGCTCTGAAAGTGTCCGAATCGCCTCCATAAAACCGCCCTGTCCCGAAAGAACAGCAGCAATAACCGCAACAATACCAATCAGCATAATAATTCCCTGAATAAAGTCGTTAATTGCAGTCGCCATATATCCGCCGAGAATAACGTAAACGCCCGTAAGGACTGCCATTGTCACCACGCAGACCGTGTAGGGAATGTCAAACGCCATGCCAAAAAGCCTTGAAAGTCCGTTATACACGGACGCTGTGTACGGAATCATAAACACAAACGCAATTGCAGATGCGACCAGCTTTAATACGTTGCTGCTGTAGCGCTTTCCAAAGAAATCGGGCATGGTTGCCACGTTCAAATGGTGTGTCATGACACGCGTGCGCCTGCCCATGATAACCCATGCAATCAGCGAGCCGATGACAGCGTTTCCAAGACCAATCCACGTCGATGAAATGCCGTATTTCCAGCCAAACTGTCCTGCGTAGCCGACAAATACAACGGCGGAAAAATAAGACGTTCCGTATGCAAACGCGGACAGCCAGGGACCGACGCTTCTGCCGCCGAGCACAAAATCAGTGGTGCTTCCCGCACTCTTTCGCGCGTAAAGCCCCACGCCAATCATGCAACCGAAAAATAAAAGCAATAAAATAATTTTGATAAGCATAACAAGATGCCTCCCCATAAAAATAGTTTACACTTTAACACATAGACGCTTTGACGCGTTAAAGTATAAACTATTATAGCGCATTATAGGGAAGGCTGTCAACTTAAAAGATTTTTAATGCCTAAAATATCGCAGAGCGCCGCGTACACCTTTTCTGCCATGCGCATAAAGCCGAGAGCATTGGGATGCGTGCCGTCAACCGTGCATTCCGCCCTGCCAAAGGTTCCGAAAAACGTTTCGCCGTCCAAAAACCATACGTTTTTATCACCGCGTTTTTTGGCGTTGGCATAAGTAGCATAGATAATTTCTTTTCGCGCCTGCGCATCGTCCTTGTCGCCGTCGGTATCCGGACGGCTCATCATTAAAATAGGAAGAGCAGGGTGCGCCGTTCTGATTGTTTGGAAAAACGCTTCATGCGTGTCGGAAAGCTGTTTGACATCATTGGCATTGTGGTCGTAATCATAGACAAATACGCTCATATTTTTTAGGGATGCAATATAGTTTGCGAATATCTGTTCACCTCTAGCGGAACCGGAAAAGCCAAAATTGCGGTAATCGGCGTCCAGCCAGCGGCAAACGATACTGGTGTAGGCGTTGCCCGCGCGCGATGCGCATCCGCCCTCCGTGATGGAAGAGCCGTAAAAGACAATCGGCTCTGCAATGGTGTACGCAGGCGGTTCCTTGATTGACGCTGCGTCGTCGATGCCGATTTCCATAAAAAGCAGGTGGTCATTTCGCGGGAGGTTTATGGTAACAACTTCCATTATATTCTTTTTCAAAAATGTTTTTTCCACACTGATTTCTTCCATCGTATGGCGATTCGGCGCAATGTAGCCGAGATATTCGGATGACGGTCCGCTGCCCAAATAAATATCCGCGCCCGCAGAGCCTGACAGCGGGATATTGATGTCCTCTTTGGTTTGGCGCAGCGTCATGCGGATTGTGAGATTTGCGGAGTCGGTGCAAAACCGCACCCGCCCGCCTGTGGCGCGCCTGCCTAAGTAGTCATATCGTGGCATTTGTTCGAGCATGGTTTTTGGGAGCTTGTAGAATTCGCGGGTTTGGGCGTTGGCTACGTCAAGACCGTAGATTTTTAAAGGGTGTTGGGTGATGTTGTAGTATTTCATAATAAATCTCCAGTATATAAGGTTGTTTAGTTGCAAGTTGAATTTCATACAGATATATATAAAACTGTAGAAAAAGAATAGCATTAAAAGTATTATACGTCAACAAATGCAGAAAGCGGAGTTAGATTATTGGGAGACCATCCAGGTTGTGCTTGCATTAACTTTTTTCGTATAATATAATCTGATATAGAGATACCGATTTATGGAGGAAATGCAAATGAGTATGGGAGAGAAACTTTCCACGGAAAAGGTGATTGTAATTGATTTTGGAGGTCAATATAATCAGCTTGTGGCACGACGTGTCAGGGAATGTAATGTTTATTGCGAAATTTATTCCTATAAGACAGATATTGAACAGATAAAGGAGATGCATCCGAAAGGAATTATTCTTACGGGCGGTCCGAATAGCTGTTATGAAGAGGATTCGCCAACATATCAAAAGGAACTGTTTGAGCTGGGAATTCCTGTGCTAGGTCTTTGCTATGGTGCGCAGCTTATGATGCATATACTTGGCGGAAAAGTGGAAAAGGCGCCGGTGCGGGAGTATGGTAAGACAGAAGTATATGTGGATAAATCTTCGTCTTTATTTGCTGATGTGGCAGAAACGACAATTTGTTGGATGAGTCATTTCGATTATATTTCACAGGCGGCACCGGGATTTCGGATAATCGCGCATACTACGGATTGTCCCGTAGCGGCGGCAGAATGTTTGGATCAAAACCTTTATGCAATTCAGTTTCATCCGGAAGTGCTGCACACTGTTGAGGGAACAAAAATGTTGTATAATTTTGTCCGTGGCGTTTGCGGCTGTTCGGGTACTTGGCGAATGGATTCTTTTGTAGACGAATCTGTACAACGAATTCGTGAAAAAGTAGGGGATGGAAAAGTGCTTCTTGCCTTGTCCGGCGGGGTGGATTCTTCCGTGGCAGCAGGTCTTCTGTCAAGAGCAATCGGGAAACAGCTTACCTGTGTTTTTGTAGACCATGGTCTGCTGCGAAAGGATGAAGGCGATGAGGTTGAGGCGGTGTTTGGACCAAGTGGGAACTTTAACTTGAACTTTATCCGTGTCAACGCGCAGGAGCGGTATTATGCGAAGCTTGCCGGTGTGACGGAGCCGGAGACGAAGAGGAAAATTATCGGCGAGGAATTTATCCGTGTGTTTGAGGAGGAGGCGAAGAAAATCGGCACTGTGGATTTCTTGGCACAGGGCACAATATATCCGGATGTAGTGGAAAGTGGTCTTGGCGGGGAATCTGCGGTCATTAAGTCGCATCACAATGTCGGCGGACTGCCGGAGTATGTTGACTTTAAGGAGATTATCGAGCCGCTTCGGGATTTGTTTAAGGATGAAGTCCGGAAGGCAGGCTTGGAATTGGGGTTACCAAAGAACCTGGTATTTCGGCAGCCATTTCCGGGACCGGGGCTTGGAATACGGATTATCGGGGAAGTTACTGCAGAAAAGGTGCGGATTGTGCAGGATGCAGATGCGATTTACCGCGAGGAAATCGCAAAAGCCGGATTGGACCGCAGTATCGGTCAGTATTTTGCAGCGCTTACGAATATGCGGAGTGTCGGCGTCATGGGTGATGAGCGGACTTATGATTACGCGGTCGCATTGAGGGCTGTGAATACAGTCGACTTTATGACGGCGGAGTCGGTGGAGATTCCGTTTGAAGTGCTGCAGAAAGTGATGAGCAGGATTATCAATGAGGTGAGAGGAGTTAATCGGGTGTTTTATGATTTGACTAGTAAACCGCCTGGGACGATTGAGTTCGAGTAGTAAACAGAAAGCCGGGAAACCGCATAAACAGCGGACTTTCCGGCTTTTGGTGTGGGGCGTGATACCTTTTTGATACCTATATCTTGATTATTTTCTTACCATACCTTATAATA
>CAMWNY010000325.1 GCA_947175775.1 uncultured Lachnospiraceae bacterium
TATGCTCATGAGTGTCGTGGGCTCGGAGTTGTGTATAATATACAGGTTGATAACTATGGGGGCAGGAGATGTCGTAAAAATCGGTGAAAATCTAATCGGAATTTAATTATCCACACTATCCACATTTTTTATGCGGCATTCTGCAAAAAACGATGTGGATAGTTTTTCTTTTCATCCACAATTCCCGCACTGCGCATATTCTGTTCTGATTAGGAAATCAACGGGCTTCCCGTATTTTTTATACGGATTTGTCCACAGTTTCCACAGTTTCCACAAGCATCCGCAACCCCCCTGTTCACAAGCCCGAAAGGGGGTTTGGGGCTTGCTTTTTCGGACAGGTATGCTACAATACATGTACCTTACGGAATGCCTTGTGGGGAATACATATTAAAACAGGTGAAAATCATGAACCGTGTCAACATCTACCGCACTGCCGCAAAGGAGCAGACTGCGGTTTCCAATCTGTTTATTGATGAATATATGGCGGACGCAAACGACGCGCAGCTTAAAATCTATCTCTTTTTAATCCGCATGATGGACGCAAACCTTCCAACCAGCGTTTCCGACATTGCGGACAAGTTTAATTACACGGAGAAGGACGTGCTCAGAGCACTGATGTACTGGGAGTCCAAACAGCTGTTAGCGCTGGATTTTGACGCGGCACACAATCTGTCAGGCATTCGGGTTCTCGCTTTGAGCAGCTCTAATGAAGCTCCTAAGCCGGCTCCCCGCATCACCCCTGTTTTATCCTTTATCCGCCCGGCTTCCATGAACACGGGACTGACTGCCCCTGCACAGCCAAAAACGCCGGAGAAAACACAATATTCGCTTGACGAGCTGAAACACTTCCGCAGCAATGAAGAAGTGGAACAGCTTTTAATGGTAGCGGAACAGTATGTCGGAAAGCAGCTTACGCGTTCCGATATGGAAACCATTCTCTTTTTATATGACAAGCTTCACTTTTCCGCGGACCTGATTGATTATCTTATCCAACATTGTGTAGAGCGCGGCAAAAAGGATTTCCGGTATATTGAAAAGGTTGCGCTTGCGTGGCATGAGCAGGGAATTACGTCCGCAAAGGACGCACAGAGCGCTTCGCGCAAATACGACAAAGTTGTCTATACGATTATGAAATCACTTGGCAAAAACGCAAATCCGGCTCCAAAAGAGCTTGAATATATTAACAAATGGACGAAAGAATATGGCTTTTTGCTTGATGTTATCCAGGAAGCCTGTGATAAGACCGTAATGAACACGGACACACACCGTTTTGCTTATGCGGACGGCATTTTGAGCAAATGGTACCAGGCAGGCGTACAGCGTAAAGCCGATATTGAAACAGCAGACAGTGCATTTCAGAAACAGGCGCAAACAGGCAGGCGCGCATCAAAAAATGACACGCGTGTCATAAAAAACAGCTTCAACAGTTTTGCGCAGAATACCTACGACTTTGACGAGCTTGAGCAGAATATTCTTAGCAACTAGATACGCACTACCAACAAGAAAACGAGGTTTCCCATGCCACTTACAAACAGCCAGTACGACGCGATTATGCGTTCCTACGAGGAAAGGCAGCGCGCCGCAAGATACCGCCTGGAAAAAAATACGCTGGAGGTCTACGCCAAAATTCCCTCCTATGAGGAACTGGACCGGCAGGCTGCCGCAACGTCCATTGCACACGGGCGCAGGCTTCTTGGCGGCGAGCAGGACGCTTTAAACGAATTAAAAACGGAATTAAGGAAGCTCTCCGAAAGGAAGGCTTTCTTGCTGCGTGAAAACGGATTTCCCGAGGACTTTCTTATCCCCGTCTACGAATGTGAAAAATGTCAGGACACGGGATATATTGACAATCAGAAGTGCAGCTGCTTCCGCGCTGCGGAGGTAGAACTGATTTATGAGCAGTCGCACATTAAATCGCTGTTAAAAACCGAAAATTTTCATGCGCTCTCTTATGACTATTATGCCGGAGACGAGCTTGAAAAATTTACAAAAGCTGTACAAATATGCCAAAATTTTGTAGAAAAGTTTCAAATAGACTACCGAAATCTCTTTTTTTATGGTACAGTAGGAACGGGTAAATCTTTTTTATCCTGCTGTGTGGCAAAAGAATTGATGGATAAAGGAAACCTTGTCATCTACTTTAGTGCTTCACAACTCTTTGATACACTGTCAAAGAGCACATTCGATAAAGACAGCGCCGAAGCGTTATCCGGCATCTCGGAAGATATTTATAACTGCGACCTGCTGATTATCGATGACTTGGGAACGGAACTGACCAATGCATTTGTTTCCTCCCGCCTTTTCTCCTGTCTGAACAATCGTCATATGCGAAAAAAGGCAACAATCATTACGACCAATCTTTCGCTGGGCGAGTTGCGGGACCGTTATTCTGACCGGATATTTTCCCGCATAACGAGCAACTATACAGTATGTAAGCTGACAGGACCCGATATTCGAATGAAAAAGAAAACAGAACCGGCTTCCAAAAACGGAACCCCAACAAATAGAAAGTGAGGATTTTCCAATGTCTGTTCGTGAGGAAAAAAGAAACTTAAATTCGATTCCTGTAGGTTCCTTAGGAATTATTCCTTTAAAGGGATGCGAGGAACTGGGTGATAACGTTGACCAGTATCTTGTCAAATGGCGGACCGAACGCGAAAATGAGCACAAAAATTCGCTTGCCTTCTCGGGATACCAACGCGATTCTTACATTATACAGGCGCGTGTGCCGCGTTTTGGCACAGGTGAAGCGAAGGGCGAGATTTTACAGTCTGTGCGCGGGGACGACCTCTACTTAATTGTGGATGTCACCAACTACAGCATGACCTATTCCCTTTGCGGTCAGGAAAACCATATGTCTCCGGACGACCACTATCAAAATCTAAAGCGTATTATTGCTGCGGTAGGCGGCAAAGCAAGACGCATCACCGTGATTATGCCCTTTCTTTATGAGAGCCGCCAGCACAAGCGGACCGCAAGGGAATCCCTTGACTGTGCGCTCGCGCTTCAGGAGATGGTGGACATGGGTGTTGACAATATCATTACCTTTGATGCGCATGATGCGCGTGTGCAGAATGCAATCCCGCTTCATGGATTTGAGACGGTTTCTCCTACGTACCAGTTTATCAAAGGGCTTTTGAATAATGTGGACGACCTTACGATTGACGCGGACCACATGATGATTATCAGTCCCGACGAGGGCGGCATGACCCGCGCAATTTATATGGCAAACGTTATGGGACTTGATATGGGTATGTTCTACAAACGGCGCGATTACACGCAGATTGTAAACGGCAGGAACCCGATTGTGGCGCATGAATTCCTTGGAAGCAATGTCGAGGGCAAGGATGTGATTATTGTCGACGATATGATTTCGTCAGGCGAGAGCGTGCTTGAAGTTGCCGCCGATTTGAAAAAACGCAAGGTAAACCGTATTTTTGTCGCGGCGACATTCGGACTTTTCACAAATGGATTGGAAGGCTTTGACAAGGCTTATGAGGACGGGTTAATCTACCGTCTCCTCACCACGAATCTGATTTACCAAAGACCGGAGCTTCTCGAAAAGCCGTGGTATATCAGCTGCGATATGAGCAAATATATTGCCTATATTATTGATACGTTAAACCATGATTCGTCTATCAGCGATTTGCTGAACCCGCTTGACAGAATACACAGTATAATTGACAAGTATCAAAAGGGCGAACTGAAAGGTTAATAAAAAAGTGTCTTCGACACATCAACTCCCCTGCCCCTCATTCATGAGGGGAT
>CAMWNY010000326.1 GCA_947175775.1 uncultured Lachnospiraceae bacterium
GATTTGGAGGATGGCACTGGATTTGTAATTGCAGACATTCCCGGATTGATTGAGGGCGCTTCCGAAGGTGTGGGACTTGGACATGAGTTTCTTCGCCATATTGAACGTACAAAGGTTTTGATACATTTGGTAGATGCTGCATCGACAGAAGGCAGAGACCCGATTGCGGATATTTATGCAATTAACAAAGAGTTGGAAGCCTATAACTCTGACATTGCCCACAGACCGCAGGTGATTGCGGCAAATAAAATCGACGTAATTTTCGATGACGGAAGCGGTACCGATGCTGTACAGAAAATCAAAGAAGAATTTGAACCCAAAGGAATGAAGGTGTTTCCAATATCTGCCGTGTCAGGTGAGGGTGTAAAACCGCTGTTATATTATGTTAACTCAATACTTTCGGAAATCAACGAACCGCCGACCGTATTTGAGCCGGAATTCAATCCGGATGTGGATATTGTTACGGCAAATGAGCCGTATACCGTTGAATATGATGAGAAACAGGACGAATATGTGGTAGAAGGTCCCCGCATTGAAAAAATGCTCGGATATACAAATTTGGATTCTGAAAAAGGCTTTCAGTTCTTCCAAAAATTCCTTAAAGATAACGGTATATTGGACGAGCTTGAGGCGCTTGGAATTGAAGAAGGCGCTACCGTACGTATGTATGGTTTAGCATTTAGTTACTATAAAGAGTAAAATCGAACGGTTCACGCATCATCTTTTGCGTGAGACGAAAGGAGTTAAAATGACAAGTAAACAAAGGTCGTATTTAAAAGGACTTGCGATGAATATTGATCCTGTATTTCAGATTGGAAAGGCGTCCGTAACACCGGAAAACGTTGATGCGATTTCGGAAGTATTTAACACACACGAGCTTGTAAAGATTGCCGTGTTGAAAAACTGTATCGACGATCCGAAAGAGATTGCAGGTATGGTTGCGGAGCGTACACATTCGCAGGTTGTACAGGTCATTGGAAAGAAGATAGTATTATATAAGCCGTTTAAGGACCATCCGAAAATTATTTTACCAAAAGCGTAATGAAAAACGACTGACCTGATTGGTATAAAGAATGGAGGCTTTCATGAAGGGCTGTAAGAAAACAGGCATTATGGGCGGTACATTTAACCCGATTCATAACGGACATCTTATTTTGGCAAATACAGCATATGAAACGCTTGGACTTGACGAGGTACTGTTTATGCCAAGCGGCAATTCCTATATGAAAAAGAACGTAATTGCGGCTAAGAAGCGTATTGATATGGTGCATCTTGCGATTAAAAAATACCCTTGGTTTGTGTTGTCGCTTGTGGAGACAAACAGGCAGGGATACAGCTATACAAGTGAAACACTGCAGGAGCTTACAAAAGAAAATCCGGATACCTGTTACTATTTTATTATGGGAGCCGACGCGCTTTTTCAGATTGAAGAATGGCGGCAGCCCGAAACGATTTTTTCTCTCGCAAAAATCGTCTGTGCAGTGCGGGATGATTATGACATGAACAGTATTCGGCAAAAAGGACAACAGTTAAGCAGACTTGGAGCAGACATCATTTATCTTGACATGCCCAAAATAGAAATATCATCGACAGATATAAGAGCAAAAGTTAAAAAGCAGCGTTCTATTGAGGAAGATGTTCCAGTGGAAGTTGCGGAATATATACGACAGGAGCGGTTATATTATGAAGAAGATTAAAAAATATTTAAAAAAACATCTGACAAAGGACAGGTATCGTCATACGCTTGGTGTAGCATACACTGCAGCGGCGCTTGCCATGAAGTATAACACGGATACTTCCAATGCAAATTTGGTTCAGAGGGCATATCTTGCAGGATTACTGCACGATAGTGCAAAGTGTATGAGCGATGAAAAAAAGCTTCAGATTTGTGATAAAAATCATATTTCATACAGCAGTATGGAAGCCGAACATCCTTACCTGCTTCACGGGAAGGTTGGTGCATATATCGCAAGGGAAAAATTCAAAATCAGGGACGAGGACATTTTGCAGGCGATTACATGGCATACTACAGGTCGTCCAAATATGTCGCTTCTTGAAAAAATTATATTTATCGCAGATTATATTGAACCATCAAGAAAACCCGTAAAAGAACTTGATTTGATACGCAGAATGGCTTTTGAGGACATAGACCAAACAATGGAGAAAATTCTGTCGAATACACTCAAGTATCTTGCGGTGAAGAATACTCCTGTTGATACCATGACACAGACAACATATGAAAGCTATAAAAAATGAAAAGGAGAGATACACAGATGAACAGCAGCGATATTGCTATAAAGGAAAATTTGAAGCTTATTATCAACGCGCTTGAAGATAAAAAAGCGGAAGATATACGGATTATTGACATCCGTGAAATTTCGACGGTGGCAGATTATTTTGTTGTCACAAATGGTCTGAATAAAAGTCAGATTCAAGCGCTTTCCGATCATGTAGAGGAAAAGCTCGCTGCCCAAAAAGTGCAGCCGCGAAATATAGAAGGTTACAACACGGCAAACTGGATTTTGATGGATTACAGCGATATTCTCGTGCATATTTTTGATGCAGAGAGCCGTGGTTTCTATGATTTGGAACACATGTGGCGTGATGGAAAAAATGTAGCGCTTTAAAACGCAAAAATGCCCGCTCCGTAAATCCGGTAATATAATGGATGAGACGGAATGGGCATTTTTTATTAGTTGTATAGACGGAACACTCCGTAAACCTTACCAAGAATTTCAACATTGTCAAGAATAATCGGTTCCATATTGTCGTTTTCCGGTTGGAGTCTATAATGACCGTTCTCTTTATAATACGTCTTAACTGTAGCCGAATCATCAACAAGTGCAACAACAGTATCTCCGTTTGAAGCAGTGTTGCAGACGGTGACAAAAATGCTGTCGCCATTGAAAATACCAGCGTTTACCATACTGTCACCCTTTACATGCAGTACAAATGATTCTCCTTTTGGAACCATATCCGTTGGAATGGGGAAGTAGCCTTCAATATTTTGTTCCGCCAAAATTGGCAGACCTGCAGCAACTGTTCCTATAATAGGAAGGCTTGTCATTTCATGTCTTACCATTTGGAAGCTGTCATCCATAATCTCAATCGCACGCGGCTTGGTTGGATCTCTTCTTATGTAGCCGTTCTTTTCAAGTGTCTCTAAATGTGAATGGACAGAAGATGTTGACTTTAAATTTACAGCTTCACAGATTTCCCTTACGGCAGGCGGATAGCCCTTCTTTAAGATTTCTGATTTAATAAATTCTAAAATTTCTTTCTGCTTTGCAGTTATCTTTCCATACGCCATAACATAAGTCCTCCTTTTCTATATAATCATACCATATATTTAAAAAAAGTCAAACATATATTCCGAAAAAAAGTTCGGAAAATTTTAGGGGAACATATTGACAAACAAACAATCGTTCCTTATAATACTGTTAAACAGCTGTTCGGAAACTATGTTTGGAATATTTGTTCTGATATAAAGGAGGTTATTATTTATGAGGAGAGTGTATTCTATCAATACGATAAACCGACACAGACGTAAGCTCCAGGTACAAAGAAATATTAGTATGCTCGTTGCGTCAATCATAACGGCAGTAGTGCTCTGCGTATTTGCAATCTCTATTTCTACGCAGGCAAGCGGATTGGAACGCTCAGCACAGCATAAATACTATAAAAGCATTGAAGTATCCAAAGGCGACACGCTTTGGTCCATCGCGGCAGAAAATTTTGACACGGAACACTATAAAAAT